>NZ_JABMCR010000150.1 GCF_013179555.1 Bacillus haikouensis | reverse complement strand
GGATATTCCTCAAGCTTTATGAAAAAGGCTTGGCTTACGTTGATGAAGTAGCGGTGAACTGGTGTCCGGCACTTGGGACGGTGCTTGCAAATGAAGAAGTCATCGACGGGAAAAGCGAACGCGGGGGCCACCCGGTTGAGCGCCGCCCGATGAAGCAGTGGATTCTGAAGATTACGGCATATGCCGATCGTCTTCTAGATGATTTGGAAGATGTGGATTGGCCGGAGAGCATCAAGGATATGCAGCGCAACTGGATCGGCCGCTCTGAAGGAGCAGAAGTAGTCTTCAACATTGATGGCCATGATGCGTCATTCGATGTTTTCACGACTCGTCCTGACACAATCTTCGGTGCAACCTATGCTGTTCTTGCTCCGGAACATCACCTTGTTGAAAAAATTACAACAGAGGAACAGAAAGAAAAAGTAGAAGCGTACCTTGAAAAAGTGAAGACAAAAAGTGACCTTGAACGAACCGATCTTGCAAAAGAAAAAACAGGTGTATTCACAGGGGCTTACGCTATCAACCCGGCAAACGGCAGCAAAATGCCGATCTGGATTGCTGATTATGTTCTTGTAAGCTACGGATCAGGAGCCATCATGGCCGTTCCCGCCCATGACGAAAGAGACTATGAGTTTGCTAAACAATTCGACCTTCCAATCGTTGAAGTGGTTGCCGGCGGAGACGTTGAAAAAGAGGCATATACGGGTGACGGGGAGCACGTTAACTCTGATTTCTTGAACGGACTTGGTAAAGAAGAGGCAATCACAAAATCAATTGCTTGGCTTGAAGAAAAAGAAATCGGTACGAAGAAAGTCACATACCGCCTTCGCGACTGGCTGTTCAGCCGTCAGCGCTACTGGGGTGAGCCGATTCCGGTCATTCATTGGGAAGACGGTACAACATCAGGGGTTCCTGAAAGCGATCTTCCTCTTGTTCTTCCAAAAACAACGGAAATCAAACCTTCCGGTACAGGTGAATCTCCACTTGCCAACATCAGCGACTGGGTAAACGTCGAAGACCCTGAAACAGGTAAGAAAGGACGCCGTGAAACAAATACGATGCCGCAATGGGCGGGAAGCTGCTGGTATTACCTTCGCTACATTGATCCTCATAACGAGGAAGCACTTGCCGATGCGAAGAAGATGGATGACTGGCTTCCGGTCGAAATGTATATCGGTGGAGCAGAGCATGCGGTACTTCACCTGCTGTACGCCCGGTTCTGGCATAAATTCCTTTATGACATCGGGGTCGTCCCAACGAAAGAACCATTCCAAAAGCTTTTCAACCAAGGAATGATTCTAGGGGAAAATAATGAAAAGATGAGTAAATCAAAAGGAAATGTAGTTAACCCGGATGAAATCGTAGAGTCGCACGGAGCGGATACGCTTCGCATGTATGAGATGTTCATGGGGCCGCTTGAAGCATCCGTTGCCTGGAGCACGAACGGACTTGACGGGGCGCGGCGCTTCCTGGACCGTGTATGGCGCCTTCTGGTTGATGAAGACGGAACCATTTCAGACAAAGTAACGGATACTCCAAACAGCAATCTGGAAAAGATTTATAACCAGACAGTCAAAAAAGTGACAGAAGACTATGAAGGTCTTCGCTTCAATACAGGCATATCCCAGCTTATGGTCTTCATCAATGAAGCTTATAAAGCAGAAACTCTTCCGAAAGCATACGTGGAAGGATTCGTTCAGCTCCTTGCACCAATCGCCCCTCATATGACAGAAGAGCTTTGGGAAAAACTTGGTCATGAAGATTCCATTACGTATGTCGGGTGGCCGTCGTTTGATGAGTCAAAACTTGTCGACAACGAAGTGGAAATCGTTCTTCAAGTAAACGGGAAAGTGAAGGCGAAAGTCATGATCCCCCGCGATATGAACAAAGATGATCTTGAAAAAACCGCTATGGAAAACGAAGATATCAAGAGTCAAATCGAAGGGAAAACCATTCGTAAAGTGATTGCAGTACCTGGCAAACTCGTGAATATCGTAGCGAATTAATCTATTTGCAGGGAACGGACCTTTCTGAGGTCCGTTCTTTTTTTATAGATGGTTTCGAATCTGAAGCCGGGAATGGGTGTTGCTTATTCGTTAGGCCGCAGGAGGGTGGGTGCCAGGCACAAATGGTCTGTTTTGAGCCAGGCACAAATGGTCTGTTTTGAGCCAGGCACAAATGGGGCTTTTTGTACCAGGTACAATTCGCGCTGTTTGTACCAGGTACAATTCGCGCTGTTTGTACCAGGTACAATTCGGACTGTTTGTACCAGGTACAATTCGCGCTGTTTGTACCAGGTACAGTATTTCAGATACCCGGCTGATTAATCCGGCTCCAGATTTGTTTGGATTTCACACTAAATACCCCCGCGAGTTTAATGTTTTTGTGAATGGGTGTTCCTTTGATATAATCAACATTGATTACCACGAAAGGGTGAAGAACTATGAATGAGATCAGAACGATCAGTACAGATGAATTGAACACAAAACTTGAAAACGGTGAAGAACTTTTATTGGTTGACGTGCGGGAGGATGAAGAAGTAGCCGAGGGCATGATCCCGGGAGCACGTCATATCAAGATGGGGGATATCCCGGAGTCGCTTGATGCATTTGATAAAGATAAAGAGTATATCTTTATCTGCCGTTCGGGGAATCGCAGTGGAAATGTTGCTCACTATCTGCAGGAGCAGGGCTACAAAGTGGTAAACATGGAAGGCGGCATGATGAACTGGGCAGGGGAAACGGCTCCAAAGAAATAATGGTTCAATCCAGCACATTCCTTAGCTTGGATGTGCTCTTTTTTTTGGGACAATTGTTTGAAAATTAAAAAATCTGACAATACTGATGATAATTTAGTGATAAGGTGGGAGCGTAATGATCCAGGTGAAAGTGTTCGATTATGAGCATGAGAAGGATTTGGAGAAGGATATGAATCATTTTCTGAGTAAGGTGGATGAGAAAAAGATCGTCGATATCAAATATCATATCGCTGCATTGTCAGAAGAGATGGAAGAACAGATTTATTGCTTCTCTGCCATGGTGATTTATCGAAAGTAAAAGGTTGATGCGTCTGGTGAATTGAGACGATCAACCTTTCTTTTTTTGCCTAAACCTTAGCGGCATTCAAACCGGCAAGACGGCCGGTCACCAGTGCACTTGTGATATTATATCCGCCAGTATACCCGTGGATGTCGAGTACCTCACCGCAGAAAAACAGCCCGTGCATTTTCTTGGAAGCCATCGTTTTCGGTTCGATTTCCTTAACTGAAACGCCCCCTCCCGTAACGAAGGCTTTTTCGATTGAAAGGGTGCCGTTCACTGTGAAGGTGAATTGCTTTAACAACTTTGTGAAATGGCGTATTTTCTCAGAGGAAATATGATCGCCTTTTTCATCCGCGTCAATTTCGGCTTTATCAAGTAAAAATAACAAATATCTTTCTGGCACCAGGCCTTTGCAGATATTCTTCGCTGCTTTCTTCCCTTCCTCTTTCACTTGTTTGAATAAGGATTGGAACAACTGCTCTTCGTTTGTTTCCGGAATGGAGTCGATGACCATTGTGACATGGTTCAGGTTCCACTTCTTCATTGCTTTGACTACATATTGACTGCAGCGGAGGACAGCAGGACCTGAAATGCCTAAATGGGTGAAGATCATATCCATTTTATGGGTGATCAGTTTCTTTCCTTTGGGATTCAACACACTCAGTTCAATATCACGGAGCGATAAACCTTGTAATTCTTTTTGTTTGATGAACGGTTCATCCGAGGTCAATGGAACCTCTGTCGGAAACAGGTCGGTGATCGTGTGACCGGCATTTCTTGCCCAGGGGTATCCGTCACCAGTTGATCCCGTGTGTGGAACTGATTTTCCACCGACTGCGATGACGACGGCTTTTGCCGGGATTACATTACCGTTCATCAGCCGGATGCCTTTCGTTTCTCCATCTTCGTAGATCACTTCTTCAACAGCAGTATTCGTTTTTGTCTCAATCTGCAATTCTTTCATCCTGTTTAAAAGGGCTTCCACGACATCAAGCGCCCTGTTCGATACCGGGAACATCCGTCCGTGATCTTCTTCCTTTAATTGAATCCCAAGATTTTCAAAGAATGAGATGATATCTTCATTATTGAATTCGGAAAATGCACTGTACAGGAAACGGCCGTTTCCGGGGATATGCTTGATGATTTCATCAATCGGCAGGCGGTTGGTCACATTACAGCGTCCGCCTCCTGAGATCGCAAGTTTTTTTCCGAGTTTCGTCCCTTTATCTACAAGGAGGACCTTTGCACCGTTTTCGCCGGCTGCAATGCTCGCCATCAACCCGGAAGGTCCCCCGCCTATAATAATCACGTCATATGCTGACATCTTTTCACCAACTTTATAGTTTAACTTCTCAACAGTTAATATTATCAAAAACAAACCCACTTAAAAAGTTTCAGATAATTATCAGCACCGGGATCTACTGCAGTCCAGGGGTTGGATTTTTAGGAGTCAATAAAAACATGTTAACGGATTCACGCCTCAGGGTAGTTCACATACTGTGTCCGAAAAAAATTGTCATTCGATACATACAGTAGTAAACTACTGATAGTGTGTAAAATTACGAGATGTACTTACGCATGCTTCTAAAAATAGGAACATGCTTTTCTAGAGAGGGATACTATGTCATCTAAATTAATAAAAGGAACGTTTATCTTAACGTTAGGGACCTTTATTTCTAAATTTCTGGGTCTTTTTTATGTTATACCGTTTGATGAGTTGTTGAAGGGTCACGAAGAAGGGGCGTCGCTGTATCAATATGGTTATGTGCCTTATACGATTTTCTTAACAGTGGCCACAGCCGGGGTTCCACTGGCTGTTTCGAAATTTGTATCGAAATATAATGCAATCGGGGAATATGCGGTCGGACGGAGGCTGTTTAAGTCAGGCTTGCTATTGATGACGCTCACGGGGATACTTTCATTCTTAGTCATGTATATATTTGCCCCGTTTTTTGCTGAGATGACAATTGAGAGTGATGAACAGGCCATATCGGTTGCACAGATAACCACGGTCATCCGGGCGGTCAGCTTCGCCTTGATCATCATCCCATTCATGAGTTTGATACGCGGTTTCTTTCAGGGGCATCAATCGATGGGGCCGACTGCTGTATCACAGGTCATCGAACAGATTGTCCGAATCGTATTTCTACTTGGCGGGATTTATGTGGTACTGCATATTATGGACGGCACGGTTACGACAGCGATTAGTGTTGCGACGTTTGCTGCGTTCGTTGGAGGATTAGCAAGTCTGGCCGTCCTCGTCTGGTATTGGTTCAAGCGAAAGCCGTCCTTGGACGTCCTTCTTGAGGAGGACAGGGGAGAAGCAGAAGTTTCTCTTCCGAAGATGTACAAAGAGATTGTAGCATATTCAATTCCTTTCATTTTTGTAGGTCTTGCTAATCCGTTGTTCCAAATGGTTGATTTAATCACTTTCAATAAAGCGATGGCTTCTATTGGAAATGCTAAAATTTCAGATTATGCCTTGGGAGTGTTAAACTTCTACACTCATAAGCTCGTGATTATTCCGGTGTCATTGGCCACTGCCTTTTCCATGACACTTATTCCGCTAATCACAACATCATATTCAAGTGGTGATCGGAAAACAATGCGCAGGAACATCGATCAAGCCTTCCAGATACTATTGTTCTTGACGGTGCCAGCCTCGATTGGTATTGCTCTACTGGCAGAACCTACTTATACATTGTTTTACCACAGTGACGAGTTAGGGTCGGACATTTTAAGAATTTATGCCCCGGTTGCGATATTGTTTGCCGTATATGCAGTAACGGCATCCATCCTTCAAGGGATTGACGAACAGAAGTTTACGATATTCAGTCTGCTGGTCGGACTGCTCATCAAACTCGTGCTCAATATTCCACTGATCAAACTGTTTGAAACACAGGGAGCTGTTATCGCGACAACGATCGGGTACGCAGCTGCGATTGCGATCAATTTATATGTAATCAAAAAATATGCAAGGTATAAATTCGAGCTCATTATCAGGAGAACGGTGGCTATCGGTATCATAAACGCGGCCATGGCTGTAGTTGTGCTGATTTTGTATGGCATTCTAGAACAATTCCTCAATCCGGCATCCGGTTTTCAGGCAATCATCCTGGTTGTCATCTGCGGAGGAGCAGGGGCTCTTGTCTATTTCTACTTGAGCCTGAGAAGCAAGCTTGCAGATAAACTGTTTGGCGACCGGATCAGCAGGATCAGAAGCCGTCTGCGGATAGGATAAATTAAAAAAGGGGATGAAATTCATCCCCTTTTTTAATTGCCGTCTATTATTGATTGTAATATCCCAGCTGTCGTTCCAGTCTTTCAACTTGCCGTTCAAGGCGGTCGACTTTGCGGTCAAGTCTTTGATATTGTCTTTCTAAACGATCGAGTCGCTCATTGAAGTTTCCTCCGCCGCCGCCTCCGGGATATCCTGGATAACCTGGGAACTGCTGACCGCCGCCCGGCAGCGGGATTGGTATTAAAATACCGCCGGTTCCTTGTTGTCGAAAAGGATGCATACTTGTCACCTCGATTAAATTGGGTTTTATGCTTATCGTTAATAGCCTATGTGTAAAATAAGATAATGAATGGGCTTTTGTCTAGGTGGAATACGAATGTTCCAACGCACGTACGTATTAAAAATAGAGTAGGAGTGTCAATATGAGAATCGATAAATTGCTTGCCAATATGGGCTATGGAAGCCGAAAAGAAGTAAAAAAACTGTTGAAGGATGGAGGTCTCCAGGTGAATGGTGAGGTCATCAAAGATGGAAAAGTTCACGTTGATGCGGATAACGATACTGTCATGCTGTACGGCGAAAAAGTCGAATACCGCGAATTCATCTACTTACTGATGAACAAGCCGCCGGGATTGATCTCTGCCACAGAGGATGCCAATGAAGAAACCGTCATTGATATTTTGCAGATGGATGACCAGATTTTCAATCCCTTTCCGGTGGGGAGACTGGATAAAGATACAGAAGGCCTGCTCCTCATCACGAATGACGGGCAACTATCCCATCAGCTTCTTTCTCCAAAACGGCATGTGCCGAAAACCTATTTCGCCGTTATCGAAGGGGAAGTCACCGATCGGGATATAGAAGCCTTCAAAGAAGGTGTGACGCTTGAGGACGGTTATCATACAAAGCCGGGAGAACTTGTGATATTAAAATCAGGTCCCACTTCGGATATTGAATTGACAATCACCGAAGGCAAGTTCCATCAGGTAAAGCGAATGTTTGAAAGCGTAGGGAAACGTGTTGTTTACTTAAAGCGTTTGTCAATGGGGCCGTTGAAGCTGGATGAGGACCTGGAGCTTGGAGAATATCGTGAGCTGACCGATGAGGAAGTAGAGATGCTGAAGGAGTTTCGTCCCTGATTTGACCCTGAATATGAAAAAGCCCAGCCCCTCAAGTGATATACGCTTCAGGGGCTGGGCTTTTCTTATTATTCTTTTTCTCTATGAAGACATCTTTACTTTCTTCTGAGTTGTTGTCCATTGGCCTCGACTTGGGCTTTGTACCAAGTCGTTATACGCTAACACGTTGAGATCTCTTTGAATGGTGCGAGGAGTAATGCCAAATTCGTCAACGAGATCTTGAGTTGTTACAGTACCTTTCTGTTTAATGTACATGTATACAGCCTTAATTCTTGTTAGCATACGATTGGTTGAAGGTTTCAAAGAACCACTCCCTCATCAGTTTTCCAAAGTCAAAGACTACATCGTCATTTGTGCACCTCAAAGTGCTACCTATGTACTATGCGCTTTAGACAACCCCTTTTCCTTTTAGAGTGTACTCATAAGATGTCTGACAATCATATTGTACCCCTAATTCTATAAAAATTCTATAAAAATTATCTAAATTTACAAACAATTAATGATGAGTACCGTTGTTATCCCCATCTTATGAGGTTCACTGTTAAAAGATGAATAATTCTGAAAAATTAACAAGCAAACTTTTTTGTTTAGGTATTTCTCCCTGTTTGGATTTCCTCCTAAAACAGTATAAAATGGGAGGTGAATAGTTTAAATACATAATGAGCAGGTGTTAAGAATGAACTGGACACAAGAAGTAGAGAAACGAAAAGATGATTTATTGAAAGATTTACAGAGCTTTTTACAAATTAAAAGTGTCTTGGATGAAGAGAATGCGACAGAGGATGCACCGCTTGGGACAGGGGTGAAGGAAGCGCTTGATTTCTTATTGATGCTTGGGGAGAAAGACGGTTTCATCCCTAAGAATGTCGGCAATCTAGCAGGTCACCTTGAGTTCGGTGAAGGAAAGGATCTGCTCGGCATTCTTTGCCACGTCGATGTCGTTCCTGAAGGCGATGGCTGGAGCGTCGATCCATTCGGAGCAGAGATCAGAGATGGAAAGATTTATGCGCGAGGGGCGATCGATGACAAAGGGCCGACGATGGCTGCCTATTATGCAATGAAAATTGTAAAGGAACTTAAGCCTGATTTTGCAAAGCGCGTCCGTATGATCATCGGGACTGATGAAGAGAGTGATTGGAGATGTGTCGATCACTATTTCAAGAAAGAAGAAATGCCTTCGATGGGTTTTGCCCCTGATGCCGATTTCCCGATTATCTATGCGGAAAAAGGGATTGCAGACTTTGATCTCGTTCAAAAAACGGGCAGGGAAGATAACGGATCAGGCAACAAAGTGCTGTCATTCGAATCAGGCCGCCGCTATAACATGGTGCCAGACTATGCAAAGGCTGTCGTCCATCTGAATGAAGATCACACGAAATGGGTGCAGCAGTTTGAAATTTTCTCGAAAAAAGAGGAGATCAAAGGTAAATACTATATTGAAAATGGTGATGTGGTTTTTGAATTGGAAGGTGTATCCGCGCACGGTATGGAGCCGGATAACGGGAAGAATGCAGGACTTTTCCTTGCAGCATTTCTTACTGAACTGCCGCTTGAATCTCATGCTGAAGCCTTCTTTGCTTTTACAAAAGAAAACTTCTTTAAGGATTCAAGAGGTGTTAAGCTTGGGGTGAGCCACCGGGATGAGATCACTGGGGATTTGACCATCAATGTCGGTAAGCTGCGATACTCACATGAGGAAGGTGGCAGCCTGGGGCTGAATATGCGTTACGGAATCCATTACGATATGGAACGTGCGAAAGAGATTCTTCACGGCATTGAAAGCTTCACAGTCGAGAAGTTCACAGACAGCAAGCCGCATCATGTTTCAGCAGATGATGAGCTTGTGCAGACTCTGAGAAAAGTGTATGAAGAGCAGACCGGGGAAAAGGCTGAGCTCATCTCGATCGGCGGAGGAACATATGCAAGGAGCCTTGAAGCGGGCGTTGCATTTGGTCCGTTATTCCCGGGGAGAGAGGATATTGCCCACCAGAAAGATGAATATATGTATATTGAGGATCTCCTCAAGGCTACGGCGATTTATGCTCAAGCCATTTATGAATTAGCATGCAAATCCTAAGGATCGGGAGGAGAGAAGAATATGACTGTTGAAACGGTTTTTCTCAATGGGGAATTTGTAAAAAGAAAGGATGCGAAAGTGGATATCGAAGACCGCGGCTATCAATTCGGGGACGGTATCTATGAAGTCATCCGTGTGTACAACGGCGAAGTGTTCACGATGGACGAACATATGGAGCGCCTGTATCAAAGTGCAGAGAAAATGAAGCTTAAGATACCTTTTGAATTTAAGGAGCTTTCTTCAATTGTATTCAAATTGATTGAAGTCAATGAGGTGCAAGAAGGAAGCGTTTATATGCAGGTTTCAAGAGGGATTTCCCCGAGGCAGCACCATTTCCCCGCGGGGGACGTATCTGGCAGTGTGATAGCATATACCAAAGAAATGAAAAGACCGTTGAAGCAAATGCAGGAAGGCGTGACAGCCATGCTTGTTGAGGATATCAGATGGCTCCGCTGTGATATCAAGAGTCTGAATCTCCTGGGAAACCTTCTGGCAAAAGAAGAGGCGGCTTCGAGAGGGCATTTCGAAGCGATCCAGCATCGTGGTGAGACCGTGACAGAAGGATCCTCTTCTAATGCATTTATCGTAAAAGACGGTACGATCTTTACACATCCTGCTACGAATCTTATCCTAAACGGGATTACGAGAAGGGTCATTAAAGAATTAGCCGACAAGAATGGAGTACCGTTTGTTGAAAAGACATTCACTGTGGATGAACTGCTTTCCGCAGAAGAAATCTTTATAGCGAGTACGACGTCTGAAGTAATGCCTGTCGTGAAGGTTGATGATGTGACGATCGGACAAGGGGTTCCGGGATCATTAACGACGAAGCTGCAAGAGTTATTTTCCAAGAGAATCAAGGAAGATTGTAAGGTCCAGGCAGTTTGATGGAGGGTGCGGGATGGAATTGATTTGTTCTCAAGCTTATATGAAGAAAGAACGGTTGATAGAAGACAACCAGCAGTTTACGGTGGAAACGGAAGAATTTCTATATTTGTATCGCGATAAAATCGTGACGCCAAAACGAAGCTTTTCGCTGCATCAGGTAATGGATGTAACTAAAAAGCATCTTTCCGCACGCTACATATTCCTCTACCTTCACACCATTGAAGGTGTGCTGACGTTTGTAGTGAAGTCTTCACCGGATCATTTCATC
>NZ_JABMCR010000015.1 GCF_013179555.1 Bacillus haikouensis | reverse complement strand
GGCGTAACGATCTGGGCACTGTCTCAACGAGAGACTCGGTGAAATTATAGTACCTGTGAAGATGCAGGTTACCCGCGACAGGACGGAAAGACCCCGTGGAGCTTTACTGTAGCCTGATATTGAATTTTGGTACAGCTTGTACAGGATAGGTAGGAGCCTTGGAAGCCGGAGCGCCAGCTTCGGTGGAGGCGTTGGTGGGATACTACCCTGGCTGTATTGAAATTCTAACCCTCGCCCCTTATCGGGGTGGGAGACAGTGTCAGGTGGGCAGTTTGACTGGGGCGGTCGCCTCCTAAAGAGTAACGGAGGCGCCCAAAGGTTCCCTCAGAATGGTTGGAAATCATTCGCAGAGTGTAAAGGCACAAGGGAGCTTGACTGCGAGACCTACAAGTCGAGCAGGGACGAAAGTCGGGCTTAGTGATCCGGTGGTTCCGCATGGAAGGGCCATCGCTCAACGGATAAAAGCTACCCCGGGGATAACAGGCTTATCTCCCCCAAGAGTCCACATCGACGGGGAGGTTTGGCACCTCGATGTCGGCTCATCGCATCCTGGGGCTGTAGTCGGTCCCAAGGGTTGGGCTGTTCGCCCATTAAAGCGGTACGCGAGCTGGGTTCAGAACGTCGTGAGACAGTTCGGTCCCTATCCGTCGTGGGCGCAGGAAATTTGAGAGGAGCTGTCCTTAGTACGAGAGGACCGGGATGGACGCACCGCTGGTGTACCAGTTGTCTTGCCAAAGGCATCGCTGGGTAGCTATGTGCGGAAGGGATAAGTGCTGAAAGCATCTAAGCATGAAGCCCCCCTCGAGATGAGATTTCCCATCACTTTATGTGAGTAAGATCCCTAGAAGATGACTAGGTAGATAGGTCAGAGGTGGAAGCATGGCGACATGTGGAGCTGACTGATACTAATCGATCGAGGACTTAACCAAACGAAAAAGCGGAGGCGGCTCGTTCAGAGACGACAAGCATTTTCGGGGCAAGCAGAGAGGGTGTACTTCCCTCAGCTGATTGATCCGGAAATGACCTCGAGTCTCTAGCCGCCGGAGCTGGATTAATACGATACCGGTATACTTGACATCAATTCTTTATCTAGTTTTCAGGGAACAAAATTCTCTAAAAAAGTACAAAAAAAGTCTTGAAAAATCTTTTAAAGACGATATAATAGTACTTGTCCTTTAAAAAGACATCATAAAATTTGTCTGGTGACTATAGCGAAGAGGTCACACCCGTTCCCATGCCGAACACGGAAGTTAAGCTCTTCAGCGCCGATGGTAGTTGGGGGCTCTCCCCCTGTGAGAGTAGGACGCCGCCAGGCAAATCGTTCCGCAGTAGCTCAGTGGTAGAGCTATCGGCTGTTAACCGATCGGTCGCAAGTTCGAATCTTGCCTGCGGAGCCATATGGAGAGCTGTCCGAGTGGCCGAAGGAGCACGATTGGAAATCGTGTAGACGGTTAACGCTGTCTCAAGGGTTCAAATCCCTTGCTCTCCGCCATAACATTTTCACCTGGCCCGTTGGTCAAGCGGTTAAGACACCGCCCTTTCACGGCGGTAACACGGGTTCGAATCCCGTACGGGTCACCAATCTTGTCTCACATACATACTGGAGGATTAGCTCAGCTGGGAGAGCATCTGCCTTACAAGCAGAGGGTCGGCGGTTCGATCCCGTCATCCTCCACCATATATCTTTCATGAAACGCAGCAAAGTGCAATGTCACTCCTTATTAAAAGGAAAGCGTAAACACTGAAATGAAATTATTATCGTCGCGGGGTGGAGCAGTTCGGTAGCTCGTCGGGCTCATAACCCGAAGGTCGCAGGTTCAAATCCTGTCCCCGCAATACCATTGGTCTGGTAGTTCAGTTGGTTAGAATGCCTGCCTGTCACGCAGGAGGTCGCGGGTTCGAGTCCCGTCCAGACCGCCATTTTTCCTGAATGGTTTTAACTTAATACGGCTCAGTAGCTCAGTTGGTAGAGCAATGGACTGAAAATCCATGTGTCGGCGGTTCGATTCCGTCCTGAGCCACCATCTATTCACCAAGTGCCGGTGTAGCTCAACTGGTAGAGCAACTGACTTGTAATCAGTAGGTTGGGGGTTCAAGTCCTCTTGCCGGCACCACTTAACAGATGGAGGGGTAGCGAAGTGGCTAAACGCGGCGGACTGTAAATCCGCTCCTTCGGGTTCGGCAGTTCGAATCTGCCCCCCTCCACCAAGATTTTCAACGAAATATCAACAGTATAAAAGAATCATCCTTTGTATTTCATAGGGGCATAGTTTAACGGTAGAACGAAGGTCTCCAAAACCTTTGGTGTGGGTTCGATTCCTACTGCCCCTGCCAATTTTATTATGGCGATTGTGGCGAAGTGGTTAACGCACCGGATTGTGGTTCCGGCATTCGTGGGTTCGATTCCCATCAGTCGCCCCATAATAGTCACATTATCAATTCTGTGACATATATTATCAATGGGCTATAGCCAAGCGGTAAGGCATCGCACTTTGACTGCGACATGCGTTGGTTCGAATCCAGCTAGCCCAGTATTTTGCGGAAGTAGTTCAGTGGTAGAACACCACCTTGCCAAGGTGGGGGTCGCGGGTTCGAATCCCGTCTTCCGCTCCATTCTTAAGGCGCCATAGCCAAGTGGTAAGGCAGAGGTCTGCAAAACCTTTATCACCGGTTCAAATCCGGTTGGCGCCTCCATAAGAATGCCGGTGTGGCGGAATTGGCAGACGCGCACGACTCAAAATCGTGTTCCTCTGGAGTGCCGGTTCGATCCCGGCCACCGGTACCATTTGCGGGTGTAGTTTAATGGTAAAACCTCAGCCTTCCAAGCTGATGTCGTGGGTTCGATTCCCATCACCCGCTCCAATAATACATATGATAGACCTTCTCGTTTCGAGGAGGTCTTTTTTATTATTCATGTGGTGGAAATTTCTAGCTGAAGAGGATCTGGCAATGGGAAAGGAATGCTGTGTTATTGCAGGAGTTCGTTTGTTTTTACAATAATTATAAGTAGCACAATAACCTGGAAAGTGGCACAATAAATAGAAATTCAGGCACAATTAAAGAAAGATTGGGCACAATAATAAAAAATCCGGCACAATTAAATAAGTACCAATAGAAATCAATCCGCCACCACTCGAAATTTACTCTCGAAGATGTGTAAAAAACAGAATTTTGTTCTCTTTTGCTTCAATTCACGCAATTTCAACCTATTTTTCATCGAAACAGCTTTAGACCTCATAGCTAACGAGGCACGGCCCATTTCTAAAATCTAATATTCCGCCTCTACTACTCAATTCAAATCAAATAACTAGTCCACATCAAATCTAAATCCATATCCATATCCCAATCCCAAATACCACACCAAACCCAAACCAATAATTAAACAAGTCAAAATATTGCACCTTCTTTGTCAATTTTGTTGCCCTAATAAATACCTGCTTCCCTTTATAATGAAAGAAAGCGTTTACAAGAGAAGGGGTGGTGATATGTGTGGAACCAAAATTGAAGACTGGACCGGTAAGTACCCAGGCACAGATCAAAGCAGTGCCAAAGAAGAAGTTTAAATATAAGAGCTTGTTGACGTACGCTGCCTTTGTAGGGCCTGCACTTATCTTTTTCCTGGTGATTCAGATTCTTCCTTTTTTAATGGGAGTCTATTATTCTTTTACTTCCTGGAATGGAGTCAGTTCTGTTGTAGAGTGGGTCGGGTTTGATAATTATAAGCAAATATTTACGGATGACAAAACATTTTTCAATTCATTTATGTTTACGACGAAGTTTATGTTTGCCGCCGTTATCATTAGTAATTTGATTGGATTTGGATTTGCATTGCTATTAAATGCGGCGCTTAAAACACGTAATATTCTGCGGACGGTATTTTTCATACCGAATGTCATCGGCGGTTTATTGTTGGGCTTCATCTGGCAGTTCATTTTCGTAAAAGGATTTGCTTCGGTGGGAAACATGACGGATATTGCATTCTTCAAGATGCCGTGGCTGGGAGATGAAAAGACGGCTTTCTGGGGGATTGTCATCGTGTTTGCATGGCAGATAAGCGGGTACATGATGGTCATTTATGTCGCAGCCTTGCAAGGGGTGGATAATTCCCTCTTGGAAGCAGCAAAGATTGATGGTGCATCGAATTGGACACTTTTGACGAAGATCATCATTCCATTGATTCTTCCCGCTTTCACGATTTGTTTCTTCCTGACGATCTCAATGGCCTTTAAGATATTTGATTTGAATATCTCGTTAACAGGCGGCGGCCCTTTTAATTCCACTCAGTCTGTTGCCATTAATATTTATCAGGAAGCATTCCAGAATAACCGTTACGGTCTCGGGACCGCAAAGTCGATTTTGTTCTTTGTTGTCGTAGCGATCTTCACGACCTTCCAGGTCATGATGACGAAGAAGAAGGAGGTTGAGGCATAATGGGCAATCGGTATACAAAGAAGACGTTTGTACTTGAGATTATCGGGATCGCGCTGGGTATCCTCTTCCTGATTCCTTTTTACTTCGTATTTATTAATTCTGTTAAACCATTTGCGGCCATTCTCATTGATGCTGCAGCATGGCCGGAAGAATTCATGTTTTCGAACTATGCTAAGGTGTGGGACATCATCAACTTTCCAAGGGCATTTTGGAATTCCGTTATTATTACGGTAGCAAGTAATATCGGATTGGTCATCATCAGTTCAATGGCCGCATGGAAGATGGTGCGTACTCCAGGAAAGTTCAGTAAGATTCTGTTTGTCATCTTTGTATCGGCGATGGTCATCCCGTTTCAGACAGTGATGATACCCCTTATGAAACTGGGAGGGGCATTGAATTTGACGAACAGCATCCCGGGGCTTGTCATTATGTACTTTGGGTTTGGAGTTCCGCTTTCTTTATTCCTTTTTCATGGATTTGTGAAAACAGTCCCGGTTGAAATAGAGGAATCAGCGATGATAGATGGATGCAGCCAGTTTGGTGTGTTTTGGAGGATCGTTTTTCCGCTCCTTAAGCCGATCACGGTAACAGTCATCATCTTGAATACTCTTTGGATTTGGAATGATTACCTGCTGCCGCTCCTTGTTTTACAGGATGCTGAGCTGAGAACGATACCGCTTGCTGCAAGTTCATTCTTTGCACAGTATACGAAGCAGTGGGATATGGGGCTTGCGGCATTGGTGCTGGGTATTGCGCCAATTATTGTATTCTTCCTATTTTTACAGAAACATATCATTAAAGGAATTGCTTCTGGATCCATTAAGTAGATATAAAGGTCCTGTATACCATACAGAACTTTATATACAATAAATTTATATCAAGGGGGTAAAACCAGTTATGAAACGCATTCTTTTATTATTCACGTCACTGATTTTAGTTTTTGGTATCATTGCGGGATGTTCATCTAAAGAATCTTCATCAGGTGGTGACGGAGATTCAAAATCAGGTGATGATGTCGTCACTCTTAATTTTTTCCAATTCAAAGTGGAAATTGCTGATCAGCTTCAGGAGATGATTAAGGAATTTGAGGCTGAACATCCAAACATCAAGGTGAAGCTTGAAACTGTTGGAGGCGGTGCGGACTATGGTGCTGCCCTTAAAGCGAAGTTTGCTTCTGGGGAAGAGCCTGATATTTTCAATAACGGCGGATTTAAAGAATTAGAACTTTGGCAAGAGAAGCTGGCAGATCTCTCCGGTGAGCCATGGGTGGAGCATGTTCTTCCTATCGGTAAAGTCCCAATGACAGCTGAAGACGGCAAGCTTTATGGTATGCCGGTAAATTTGGAAGGCTATGGGTTCGTGTACAATAAAGATTTATTTGAAAAAGCCGGCATCAAAGAAACTCCAAAGACAATTGATGAATTGAAGGATGCATCCAAAAAGCTTGAAAAAGCAGGAATCACACCGTTCTCAGCAGGATACGGCGAATGGTGGGTAATTGGACAGCATTTACTGAACATTCCATTCGCTCAGCAGGATGATCCAGAAGCGTTTATTGCAGGATTATACGATGGATCTGAAAAGTTCGCAGGCAATGAGAAGTTCAAGCAATTCAAAGAAGTACTTGATACAGAGCTTAAATATGCTAATGATAATCCATTAACAACCGATTACAATACCCAAGTGACGCTATTCGGATCTGGTGAAACAGCGATGCTTCAGCAAGGTAACTGGACGGAGAACATGATCACTGAAATCAACCCAGAAATCAATATGGGCTTCCTTCCAATTCCATTAAGCAAGGACGACAGTGCAAACCGTCTGCCTGTCGGTGTACCGAATAACTGGGTATTGAACAAAAACTCGGAACATCTGGAAGAAGCCAAAACATTCTTGAACTGGATGGTTACTTCTGAAACAGGAAAACGTTATATAACAGAGGAATTTGCTTTCATCCCGGCATTTGATAACATCGAGCCTGCCGGTTTAGGTGATCTAGGTACGTCAATCCTTGACTACTCTAAAGAAGATAATACAATTCCTTGGACTTGGTTCCAATGGCCGGATGGCGCAAACAAAGAATTTGCTGCTGCCATTCAGGAGTACGCTGCAGGGAAGATCGACTACGATACATTACTGGAGAGATTCCAGCAATCCTGGGATAACCTGAAGTAAAACAGAATAAACGGAAGCATGTCTATAAAGGCATGCTTTCTGTTTATTCTGCTATTTAAAAATGGATGCTTGATAAGCATTTTAAGAACCAGAGGACAACTTTCATGCTAAAAACTATAAAAAATTTTCAAAGCAAATCGTAATGTAAACTGTTTCCAGCTATTAAATTGGGGTGCAAGACGAAGACTCATGCGGGAGGCACGGCCAAATGTGAGATCCCACAGGTACGGCCGGGGGAGGACCAAGGACTACACGCGGAAAGCGAAATCATTCATGGAAATTAACAGCGTTGTTTAACAGATGCTCCTTTATAAAGAAATTTCATTATTTTGAAAAAACTCTTCATGTATGTACAAGTAGGTATTATACTAGGTATAAGCAAAATGTGGAGGACCGTCCCTCATGTTAAAGACCAGTATTCGAAACAAATTAATTGTGCTCCTTTTGATCACGACCATAGTACCTTTTGGGAGCTCTATTGTTATTACATATTTGTACACAAAGAATTCGATTGAAGAACAGGTGGTTGCAGAGAGCAGGAATTTGCTGTATCAGGGGAAAATAAATTTAGAGAGTTATATCAATGAGTTAAATGACTTGACTCTGTCTCTCTATAATAATCCGGATTTCATCAACTACATGAGAAATCCGGATCAGGGGAATGATTACTTATCGATCGGGATTGTGAAGAATGTGGTGCAAACGATATTATACACCGGAGACACCATCAATGGGGTACGGATCTCGTTTACTGAAGACGACAGGGTCATATCTGCTACAAAGCGTTCTACCGTTGTGTTTTCAAGTGCTGGGAAGAATACAAATGAAGAAGCATTTTTAAGGGCGGAACGCAGTCCTTATAATATGTATATTGAACCGGAGTTTCCACAGCAGGAAAATGAAATCAAGCGTTCAAGAAACATCATCACGGTTCACAGAGCGTTCAGGAATATCCCTGATGATGAAGTGCTTGCTTATATATCCCTGGATATTTCACCAGAGAAGATCATTGATTTGAGCCGGAATCTCTATATAGGCGGGAAAGAGGAATTTTATCTGTTAACCCCCCAGGGAGAAATGATTTACGGTTCAGATCTTGATGTGACAGACGATAAGAACAACCAGCAATGGATTAAACAGATTGTGGAAGAGAAAGAAGGAGAAGGTACGCTTGAGTGGAAGGAAGACGCCTTCAATGGTGTAATCATGTATGACCAGCTTCCACTATCAGCAGGCGGATGGATACTCGCAAAGCGGGTCAGTTATGCAAATCTTTACGAAAGCGCATTCAGTGTGGCGAAGATTAATATATTGTTTGGTATTCTTGGTCTGACACTTGTCGTTCTGGCAACACTTTTCGTATCATTCAAGATTACATCGCCGATCCGTGTCCTGCTCCGTAATATACAGCAGGTAGAGAAAGGAAATATGAATGTTCAGTTCCCGTCGTTCGGGACGGATGAGATCGGTTTGCTTGGTTTCCGATTCCAGCAGATGATCGAACGGATCAATACCTTGATCAACCGAGAATATAAGCTCGAGCTAGAGAATAAAAACAATCAATTAAAGGTGCTGCAGTCACAAATCAATCCCCACTTTTTGTACAATGCACTACAGTCCATCGGAACGGTCGCATTAAAGAATAAAGTGCCGCAGGTCTACACGCTTATTACGTATCTCTCTAAAATCATGAGGTATGGGATGAATATGGAAGAAGATATGGTACCGCTTAAGAAGGAAATCAGTTATACTAAAGCGTTTCTGCTTCTTCAAAAAGAACGGTTCGGCAAGAACCTTGATTACTCTGTTGAAGTGGATGATTCGATCAAGGATGCAGCGGTGCCTAAGATGATTCTCCAGCCGATCATTGAAAACTATTTTAAGCACGGGTTTGATATCAGGGATGGGATCGGCAGAATCGAACTGGTTTGCAGGAGGGAAGATGAAGAGCTCGTCATCACCGTTCGCGACAATGGCATCGGTGTGACAGATGAACGTCTTGAAGAAGTCTATGAACATTTCAAAGCGTCAGTCTTAAACAAGATTGGTGAAGCCACTAATATCGGATTGAAGAACGTGTATGTAAGGCTGAAGCTTTATTACGATGATCAAGCAATCCTGCTTCTTGAAAACCCAGACGGAGGAGGCTTTATGGTCACCATGAAGCTGCCAATGAAGATGGAAGGTGATTCGGATGAAAGCAATCATCATTGACGACGAAAAACATGTGCGTGAGGGATTACTTTTATTAGCGGATTGGGATAAATTCGGGATTCGAACCATACTGGAGGCAGAGAATGGCGAGCAGGCGAAGGAGCTGATCAACAAGCACCGGCCTGAAATCATTTTCACCGATATGAGAATGCCGAAGCTTGACGGGATCAACCTCTTAAAGTGGTTAAATTCTTCCGGAATCAAAAGCAAGACGATCGTGATTAGCGGCTATGATGACTTTGAGTATATGAGAAATGCAATCTATTATAAAAGCTTTGATTATATCCTGAAACCGATTGAACCCGAAATATTGAATGAAACACTTGAGAAAGCAGTCAATGAATGGAATGAACAGGCGAGGTCGAGAAAAACCCATGTGGAAGAAAGCCGGGTCGTGAATGAGGTGAAACCGCTGTATTGGGACCGCCTGTTTTCAAATTTGTGCAACACAGAAGAATTGTCAACTGCAGCAGAAGAAAAAATCCTTTATGAATTCGGTGTGGGGATTGGGAAAAGACAGAAGACAATTGGACTCATACCCATCAAACCGTCTGTTATGAAATGTTTTCGCGGAGACAGGGATCTGGCATCCTTTACGTTGGCGAATATATGCAACGAACTCCTTAGGAAAAATAATGACGGTGTCTGTTTCAGGAATATAAACAAAGAAGAGGAGCTTGTCATACTCTTTTGGAATGATAAGAACATTAAATTCCTACTGAATGAATTCTATGCATCCATCTATCAATTCAACAAAATTTGCTTGACGATTTCTTTAGGGGAAAAGTCGATGAATATCCAGGAGGCATATACATCTGCATGGGAAGTGTACATGAAACATGACTTAAGGAAGACCGGGAAAATCATCACGTCCCATGATGTAAGTTCTAGACCGATTCTTCACTTGCTGGACTATTCAAATGAGTTGAAATGGATGATCCGCACCGGAAGTTCATCCGGCGTGGAGGAGTCCCTTCAAAAGATTTTTGGTTCTATTGAACATAAGCATACGCTATCCCGCGAGCAAATTCAGGTCTGGGAAAGTCAGTTTGATTTACTGAGAAATAATTGGTTAAAAGAATACGAGATTGAAAGCCAGTCAATATTAAACAAGGGGAGTGATTATTGGAGAAGAGACGGCTCTTTCTCAATCGGGAGTTTCAAAGACGAAAAGATGAAGCAATTCAAAGAGTTGATACAGACATTGACAAGCAAGAAATATCAGACTGAGAAGAACAATATGCAGAGAATCGAGGAATACCTTCAGCAGCATTATCAGGACGAAGTGAATCTGCAGGAAATTGCTGATACATTTTTCTTGAGCAGGGAATACATTTCAAGAAAGTTCAAACAGGAATACAAGCTGACGATTACGGATTATTTAACGAATATCCGGATGGAGAAAGCGATGAAGCTATTAGAAAATCCATATCTGAAAATATATGAGGTCGCCTATGGCGTAGGGTACGGAAATGAGAAGTATTTCAGCAAAGTGTTCAAGAAGCAAGTAGGGAGTACGCCCAATGAATTCAGGCAGTCCCTTCTAAAACATAACTGATGGAGGTTCAATCATGGTAAACATTACAGTATGGAATGAAAATCGTCATGAACAGAAAAGTGAAAAGGTGCGCGAGGTATATCCGGACGGAATCCATGGAACGATTGCATCATTCCTGGGGGAAGAATCATTTAATGTGAGGACCGCGACCCTGGATGAAGAACAACATGGATTGACAGATGATGTCCTGAAATCAACGGATGTTCTCCTTTGGTGGGGGCATATCGCCCATGAAGAGGTTTCAGATGAAGTAGTGGAAAAAGTGAAGCAGCGTGTCCTTGACGGGATGGGGTTGATTGTCCTGCATTCCGGTCATTTCTCAAAAATTTTCAAAGAGCTGATGGGAACGTCCTGTGACTTGAAATGGAGAGAAGCGGATGAAAAAGAACGCATCTGGATTGTGGATCCGAGTCACCCGATCACTGCGGGGCTTGGGGAATACATCGAACTTGATAAGGAAGAAATGTACGGCGAGCATTTTGACATCCCGTCACCCGACCAACTGGTGATGGTGAGCTGGTTTGAAGGAGGCGAAGTATTCAGGAGCGGCTGTACTTATCAGCGGGGGAACGGGAAAATCTTCTACTTCCGTCCCGGGCATGAAACTTACCCGACATATTACAACCGTGAAGTCCAAAAAGTAATCATCAATGCAGTGGAATGGGCAAAGCCGGTAAACCGCAGCAGACCCGTTTATGGAAATGCGGAGCAGTTGGAAGAAATCAAAGGATTGAACGAAAGGGAGGAAGTAAAATGAGTAAATTAAAGATTGGTGTAATCGGTTGTGGAAGTATCGCACAGCATCGTCATCTGACTGAATATGCAAGCAATAAAGAAGTTGAGATCATAGCAGTGTGTGACATTGTGGAAGAACGGGTTAAAAAGACAGCCGATATATATGGGGCTGAAGCTTATACAAATTATAAGGAGCTGCTTTCAAACCATGAGGTTGAAGCGGTAAGCGTGTGTACACCTAATTATTTGCATGCACCGATCTCGATTGCAGCACTGAATGCAGGCAAACATGTACTATGTGAAAAGCCGATGGCGACATCCACTGAAGAAGCAGAGAATATGATTGCAGCAGCTGAAAAAAACAGCAGGAAGTTGATGATTGCTCATAATCAGCGCTTTGTTCCTTCTCATCAGAAAGCAAAGGAACTGATTGAAAAAGGTGAAGCAGGAAAGATATACAGTTTCCGTTCAGCATTTGGTCACGGAGGTCCTGAAGGCTGGAGTGTTGACGGTAAAGAAAGCTGGTTCTTTAAGAAAGATGAAGCATTTATCGGTGCGATGGGAGATCTCGGAGTACATAAGACCGACTTGCTTCGATACGTACTTGGTGAGGAATTCGTAGAAGTGGGAGCATTTGTGGAAACGAGTGCGAAGGAAAATGCCGATGTGGATGATACAGCTGTCTGTGTACTGAAGACAGAAAGCGGGACGATCGGGACCCTCGCTGCCAGCTGGTCATATGTATCAAAAGAGGACAATTCGACGATTATCTATGGAGAAAAAGCGATTCTCCGCTTAGAGGATGATCCGGTTCATTCACTTGTAGTACAGTACGCCGCAGGTGAAGTGGTAAGATATGAGCTTGGCGGCATCCAGACGAATGAGGACGGCGGTCAGACGAATTCATGTGTAATCGATCTATTTGTCCAGTCTGTACTGGGGGACACTGATCCGCCAGTCAGTGGAAATGAAGGAATGAAGTCCCTGCAAGTCGTATTATCGGCTCTTGAATCAAATGAAACGAAAACAATCGTAAAACTTTAAGCTGAGGTGATACAGCATGGCAAAGCTTCGAATGGGAATCATCGGGGTTGGCGGGATCGCGCAAAATCGCCATATCCCTGCGTATAAAAAGCTGTCCGAAACGGTCACGATTGAAGCGATCAGTGATATTAATACGTTGACTGCCCGAACCGCAGCAGGGAAGTTCGATATTCCAAACGTATATAGTGATTATCGCGACATGTTCGAACATGTCGATGCCGTCACGATCTGTACCCCGAATAAATTTCACGCTGAAATTTCGATTGCAGCTCTGCAAGCCGGTCTCCATGTGTTCTGTGAAAAACCGATGGCGATGACACCAGAGGAATGTCAGTCGATGATTGATGCAGCAGATGAATCGGGAAAAGTACTGGCGATTGCTTATCACTATCGATTCATGAAAGATTCCAGGGCTGCAAAACGGATAATCACGGCCAATGAAATCGGTGAGCCGATCGTTGCACGGGCAAGAGCGATTCGCAGGCGCAAGGTGCCAGGCTGGGGCGTCTTCACGAATAAGGAGCTTCAGGGCGGGGGGAGTCTCATCGATTACGGATGCCACTTCCTGGACCTGTCGCTCTGGCTGCTCGGGAATCCGAAGCCTGTCGAGGTGACAGGGACTGCCTATAACAAGCTTAGCAGGATGCCTGGAGAAGTTAACATGTGGGGGGAATTTGACCGGGAGCACTTCGAAGTCGATGATCATGTAACGGCTTACATTAAATTTGACAATGGTGCCTCGATGCTCTTTGAGACATCATGGTCCGCCAATGTGAAGAGCGATGAAGAAACCTTAAGCATATCCGGTGAAACGGGCGGTGTTGATCTGTTTCCGCTGCAGATCAATCAAATGAAGCACGGTATGCTTATGAACAGTGAGGCAGACTGGATTCCAGGTGAAGACGATCCAGGTCTTCCACAGGCAGAGAATTTCATCAACAGCTGTCTCGGCAATGAAGAGCTGATTGTGAAGCCGAGGGAAGCAATGGCTGTATCGCAGATCGTCGATGCCATTTATAAAAGCAGTGAAACACGTCGGAGCATCACATTGAATTAGGGAGGAAACATAGATGAAATTAGGTGTATTCACGGTATTATTTTCTCAGAAGAATCTTGATGAAATGCTTGATTATGTGAAAGCGGCAGGCTTGGATGCCGTCGAAATCGGAACGGGCGGTTATCCGGGAAATGCTCATTGCGAACTGGATACCCTGTTGGAGAGTGAATCAAAACGTAATGAGTACTTGCAAAAAGTCACATCGCGCGGCCTTGAAATAAGTGCATTCAGCTGTCATGGCAACCCGATCTCACCTGATTCGGCGTTCGCGGCAGAATCGCATGAGGCGTTGAAAAAAACGATTGAACTTGCGGGAAAAATGAAGGTCCCTGTCGTCAATTGTTTCTCTGGAACTGCAGGCGATCATGAGGGTGCAAAACATCCGAATTGGCCGGTATCCCCATGGCCCAATGAATACGGTGATATTCTGAACTGGCAATGGGAAGAGAAACTGATTCCATATTGGAAGAGTATTGGCCGGCTTGCAGAGGAACATGGTGTGAAAATCGGCCTCGAGCTGCATGGCGGATTCCTTGTTCATACGCCGTACACGCTCTTGAAGCTGCGAGAGGAAACATGTGACGCAATCGGTGCCAACCTGGATCCAAGTCACCTGTGGTGGCAGGGGATCGATCCGGTAGCGGCGATTAAAATCCTTGGGAAAGAAAATGCAATTCATCACTTCCATGCAAAAGATACATATATCGATCAGGATAACGTAAACATGTACGGTCTGACTGACATGCAGCCTTATGGAAACATACAGACGCGTGCATGGTCGTTCAGGTCTGTAGGCTGCGGGCACAGTCTACAGGAATGGTCCGATATGATGAGTGCGCTGCGTACATTCGGATATGATTATGTAGTAAGCATCGAACATGAAGATCCGATCATGTCGATTGAGGAAGGCTTAGGGCGTGCAGTGAAGAATCTGAAATCGATTTTGATTGAGGAGCAGCCCTCGGAGATGTGGTGGGTGTAAGTAGGTAGAGAACCTGATATGGGTTCTCTTTTTTTGTGTGAAACACGCTTAATAAATTACAATTTTTGTTAAATAAAGAGATTAATGGCGTTTTCTCATAGAATAATGTCAGTTTCTCATAGATTATTTCTAAATACTCATAGAATGATTATCGTTTCTCATTGAATAATGGATTTTCACCCCATCAGCGAATCACTTTCAAATCGAAAAATAAACCCGGCTCACTGTTTTCTACAGGGACCCGGGTTATCGTCTGGAAAATCATGCGTTTACCACTCTGAATGATCCATCTCCACCGTGGATGCTTATAAACATATCCATCAGTGACTTCGTCAGTTTTTCGCATTCTTCGACCGGAATGGAAGGCTTTAAGAATATGATTTGAACCGCATTCGTCGTTCGATTTCCTACGGGAGCACGGTTGGAATCGACGAAAGGACTGCCGAAAGGGCCGCCCTCATCAGCAGCAACGATCAAGTTTTCCATTGAATTTTCCCTGCCGTTAAGTCCCGTATAGGCTTCCCCGGCTTGCCCCACCCGCAGTTCGATGGTATTTCCCTTTAACTGGTCTAGATCATAGATCCCGATCGGTACTTCATATTGCAATGAAAAAAAGTTATTCAAGTCGATTGCCGAATTGATCGTGGAAAGGTAATTCTGTTTTTTTACACGGCGGAAAAGGGCTTCTGCAGAGTTGCGGTAGCGGTTGGGGTCTTTACCGGTTCTTTTGAATACATCCCGCCACTCGGACACTCCGGCAATATCTGTGATATTCTTGTCCTGAAGATCAAAGAAGATGGATTCCTGAAATAACTGCAGCCTGCCCTTCAGCATTTGAGGCGAATCCCCGACTTCGATATCATGGTAGTGAATGATGCCTATCTTAAAATCCGGAATGGTTGAAGAGATTGTAGTATCGATTTTCATTTCCATTATTTTTCCTCCACATTTCGTTTAAAATAGTTTATCATAATACACGGCTGTAATCATTTGAAACGAATGGACGTTATGCATATATAAAAATGGAAAGGAGGCGGGTGTCATGGATTTTGATCAATTAAAGCAGGATATTATCGACTACAGTAAAGAAATCGGAATCGATAAGATCGGATTCACCACTGCAGGCACGTTCTCTGAAATGAAGAACAGGCTGCTGAGGCAGGAAATGCTCGGTTACCAATCAGGATTTGAAGAAAAGGACATAGAGAAGCGGGTGGATCCGTCACTCATATTCGATGGACCTAAATCGATCATCGCCATTGCCCTCGCTTACCCTTCCAGGATGAAGAATGCACCCCAAAGCAGACGGGGGGAAAGGCGGGGGATATTCTGCAGAGCGTCTTGGGGCACTGATTACCATCATGTGCTGAGAGACCGCCTTGCTAAATTAGAAGAGTATATTGCATCACGCTTCCCACAGGCGCGTTTTAGATCAATGGTGGATACAGGTGAGCTTGTCGACCGGGCAGTGGCGGAGCGTGCCGGCATCGGCTGGAGTGGAAAAAACTGTTCCATCATCACCCCGGAATTTGGATCCTATGTGTATTTGGGCGAAACCGTCACCAATTTACCTTTCGCACCCGATGACCCGATGGAAGATCGGTGCGGGACATGCAATAAATGTGTGGATGTCTGTCCGACAGGTGCTCTTGTCGAAGGCGGACAGCTTGATGCACAGAAATGCATCGCCTTTTTAACTCAGACGAAAGGATTCCTTGCCGATGAGTATCGGGGGAAGCTTGGCAATCGGTTATACGGCTGTGATACATGTCAGACTGTCTGTCCGGAAAATAAAGGCATGGACTTTCACCTTCATGAAGAAATGGAGCCGGACCCCGAAATTGCAAAGCCGTTGTTAAAGCCGCTCTTAACGATCAGCAACCGTGAATTTAAAGATCATTTTGGGCATGTATCGGGATCATGGAGAGGCAAGAAGCCGATTCAGCGAAATGCGATCATTGCGCTCGCTCATTATAAGGACGAAACCGCTGTGGAAGATCTGATTAGGGTCATGTCAAATGATGTTCGTCCCGTGATCCGTGGAACTTCAGCATGGGCGTTAGGAAAAATCGGCGGACCAGAAGCTGAGAAAGCATTACTGAAACAGAAATCAATTGAAGTAAATGAAGAAGTGCTGAATGAAATCGAGAAAGGTCTCGGACTTCTTGAAGCGGACGGTGTATAAGGATGAATCCAATGGATTTATCCTTTTTTTGTTGTGAACTAAGGGCCGCCCTCATACAAATTAAAGAGGGGGGAAGGACGATGATCAGAAAGCTTCTAATCGAAAAGATCAATCATGAGATCAGTGAGTATACCACCCGGGGACAGACAGACTATCAAAGTGAAAAAGTAAAAAGAAAAATAGAATCCTGTGAGAAGCGGCATGCAGAAATCGTTAAGGTTGAAGCGACGGGCAAAGTGAATGAGGTATCAATGCAGCCGGATGAGACCCAAGCGGTCCTCTATGATGTTCATTATAAATACTTGGTGAAACAAGGTTCGTATATATATATGGAGGAAGAGGTGGAGAATCGGAGAGCGGTTTATTACGGCGGGCAGATATATAATGACGGTGAAATCCCTGCCGTCTTCGAGGGGGTGAAAAGAAAGGAAGAAACACTTGATGAGGAAAATGGTGAACGGATCACGTATCATTATGAACGATTAAAAGCTGTTCAGTATGCAGAGAAATGGTGGAATACTTATAACCCCGCGTACCGGAAGTTTGAAAATGACTGTACAAACTACATTTCACAATGTCTGCATGCAGGAAATGCTCCGATGAGGGGATATCCTTCAAAGGGAAAAGGATGGTGGATGAGAAGTAACAGCTGGAGCTACAGCTGGACGGTAGCGAATTCCATGAGGATCCATCTGCCATCTTCGACGATCGGTCTGCGTGCCAGGGAGGTGGAAGGTCCTCATAAACTGAAGCTTGGGGATGTAATCTGCTATGATTTCGAAGGTGACGGACGTTTTGATCACACGACGATCGTTACAGGCAGAGATGCGGATGCCATGCCGCTTGTGAATGCCCACACCTTCAATAGCCGGATGAGATATTGGAGATATGAGGACTCAACGGCTTATACCCCGAATATTAAATATAAATTCCTTACAATCGTCGACGACCGCTAAGTATTGTCCTCCTGAGGATAAATGGTATAATGTCACTTAGAGTTTTATGAATGAGGTGACATACATGGGAGTACATGTTGTTTTATATCAACCAGAAATTCCAGCAAACACAGGAAACATTGCAAGAACATGTGCGGCGACGGATACCACGCTGCATTTGATCCGTCCACTGGGTTTTTCCACGGATGATAAAATGCTGCGCAGGGCAGGACTTGATTACTGGCAGTTTGTAAATATTGTCTATTACGATTCACTACATGAATTTTTCGAGAAAAATGAAGGCGGCGAATTCTTTTATTTAACAAAATACGGTAAAACGCCGCACACGGATTTTGATTACAGCGTCGAGGAGAAGGACTACTATTTCATTTTCGGACGTGAAACTTCAGGATTGCCGGATGATGTGATCCAGAATAACCTTGACCGTGCATTGCGGATCCCGATGAATGAAAATGTCCGTTCATTGAATCTGTCCAATACAGCAGCAATATTAATTTATGAAGCGTTAAGACAACGCAATTATCCCGGTCTCCTAAGGGAGCTGGAAGAGTAATTGATGAAGGAATGGGAATCATAAGATTTTCATTCCTTTTTTTATTTGGCTTATACTATAGAAAAGGAATCGAAAGGAGCAGTACATAAATGAATCAAACCATTGAAACTATTCTGAATCATCGTTCGATCCGCCATTTTAAAAAAATACCGTTGACCGATGAGGAAATACGTACAATTGTCAAAAGTGCACAGGCAGCCAGTACATCTAGTTATGTTCAGGCATATACCATTATTGGGGTGAAGGATCCCGTAAAAAAGAAAAAGCTTGCCGAGCTCGCCGGTAATCAGAGTTATGTAGAAGAAAATGGCCATTTTTTCGTCTTTTGTGCCGATTTATTTCGTCATGAGAACATAGGTAAATGGGAGGATGCCGACGTGATTCCGTCCTTGGAAAGCACGGAGAAATTCATGGTCGCTCTGATCGATGCCTCTTTGGCTGCACAGAATGCTGCGATTGCAGCTGAATCCATGGAGATGGGAATCTGCTACATAGGAGGAATCCGTAACGACCTGGAGGCGGTATGTGAAGTGCTCGAACTGCCCCGCCGTGTGGTTCCGTTATTTGGACTGGCAGTAGGATACCCAGACCATGAATCCAGCGTGAAACCCCGTCTTCCCTTTAATGCGGTCTATCATGAAGATGCATACATGGCTGATAAAGCAGCAATGAAGGCCGAGCTGGAACATTATGATGAAACGATTTCTTCTTATTACCATGAACGTACGGGAGGAAAACGCACTGACCGCTGGACAGAACAGATGGCGAAAATGCTGTCGGGCAAGAAGAGGATGTATATGAAGGAATTTGTTGAGAAGCGAGGGTATGATAAAAGGTGACTTGGCCTTCTTGCAGTCATGTATGGCACTTGAGATTTTGGATAAAAAGTTAACAAATGTATGAAAGTAAAAGTAAGCAGCACTTTTATCCTAATCTATCCTTTATAAGTTATAGGATGGGCTGTAAAACCATTCTTGATTAAAAAAACCCGGAAAAGCATATGCTCTTCCGGGTTTTTTGTCCAGCCCCATGATACGTTACGGTCCCCACAATGAAGTCAAAGAGCGACTTCACTGGCCGGTCCTGGCCAAGGCGATTCCTATTTTTTAGCAGCTATTTAGTTAGAACCCGGCTTGTCGTTATAACCAGCAGTGAAGATTGCTGTTAAAAACGTCGCAGTCACACCTAAAATAATGATTGTACCCATAATCGGTAACCTCCAGTTTCATATTCCACAGTCTGTCTTTAGTATAGCCTATTTTTAAAAAGTTGTGAATAAATGAGGAATATTTTTGTGACAAATTCATAAATTCTTTGAAAAGGAATACAGGCGTATACTGTCCGATGGATTATTGCCTGTCCAAGATGATCAATGTGAATGTGAGAACAATTCAAGCTGATAAAAGTAAAAGGAACGAAATACATCTTCTTAACATGTTAGAGTGAACAAGCGCATACAGTATATTAATCGTCTCTCATTAAGCGACAGGGGGAGGTCCTTATGGATATTTTAAAAAAAGTTGAACATCACCGCGAAGAAGAAGTAAAACTGAAATGGGAAGGGACGTTTGCTCAGTATCTGGAGTTGTTGAAGGAAAAGCCTTGGATTGGTCAATCAGCTCACTCTAGAGTCTATAATATGATCAAGGATGCTGGAGTCGAAGAAGTAAATGGGAAACGACGATATAAATTCTTCAGCAATCAATTATTCGGCTTAGAAGAGGCGCTAGAAAGACTTGTGGAAGAGTATTTTCATCCTGCTGCTAAACGATTAGACGTGAGAAAGAGAATTCTGCTTCTGATGGGACCGGTGAGTGGAGGGAAATCGACGCTGGTTTCCATGTTGAAACGCGGTCTGGAACAATATTCACGCACTGACAGGGGAGCCATTTTTGCCATAAAGGGCTGCCCGATGCATGAAGATCCGCTTCATTTAATTCCACAGCACTTGCGTGGGGATTTTCACCAGGAATACGGTACCCGGATTGAAGGGAACCTATCACCTTTAAATACGATGCGGCTGGAAAAAGAGTATCATGGCAGAATAGAGGATGTCCAGGTGGAAAGAGTCTTCTTCTCTGAAGATAAACGTGTGGGAATCGGGACATTCAGCCCATCGGATCCGAAGTCACAGGATATTGCTGACTTGACGGGAAGCATTGACTTCTCGACGATTGCCGAATATGGGTCGGAATCCGATCCGCGAGCTTACAGGTTTGACGGCGAGTTGAATAAAGCGAACCGCGGTTTAATGGAATTCCAGGAAATGTTGAAATGTGATGAGAAATTCTTATGGCATTTATTATCCCTTACTCAGGAAGGGAATTTCAAAGCGGGCCGTTTTGCCCTGATTTCAGCCGATGAACTGGTTGTCGCACACACAAATGAAACAGAATATCGTTCTTTTATTTCCAATAAGAAAAACGAGGCATTGCACTCGCGTATCATCGTGATGCCGGTTCCATATAATCTGAAAGTGACACAGGAAGAAAAGATTTACGAAAAAATGATCGGGGAAAGTGACGTTTCGGATGTTCATGTGGCTCCACATACTTTACGTGTAGCCGCCATGTTTACAATCCTGACACGCATGAAAGAACCGAAACGCGGTGATATCGATCTTATTAAGAAGATGCGTCTGTATGACGGTGAAAATGTAGAAGGCTTTAACTCTGCAGATGTGGATGAAATGAAGAAGGAATACCAGGACGAAGGAATGAGCGGCATCGATCCGCGTTATGTGATCAATCGGATTTCATCTACGATCATCCGTAAAGAGATACCGACCATTAACGCGCTTGATGTACTGCGCGCACTGAAGGAAGGGTTGAATCAGCATCCGTCCATCACGAATGAGCTGCGCGAAAGATATCTCAATTTCATTTCATTGGCACGTAAAGAGTATGACGATATCGCGAAAAAGGAAGTGCAGAAAGCATTCGTCTATTCATACGAAGAGTCAGCTAAAACACTTATGGATAACTACCTTGATAATGTAGAGGCATATTGCAATAAGGCCAAACTGCATGACCCTCTGACAGGGGAAGAAATCAACCCTGATGAGAAACTGATGCGGTCGATTGAAGAACAAATCGGCATTTCTGAAAATGCGAAAAAAGCTTTCCGTGAAGAAATCCTGATCCGGATCTCAGCCTATGCACGTAAAGGGAGAAGATTCGATTATAACTCTCATGACCGCCTGCGGGAAGCGATCCAGAAGAAGTTGTTTGCCGACCTGAAGGATGTCGTAAAGATCACGACCTCCTCAAAAACACCGGATGAACAGCAGCTTAAGAAAGTTAACGAAGTTGTCGCCCGCCTCATTGATGAACATGGATATAACTCCACTTCGGCGAACGAACTGCTTCGCTATGTAGGAAGTCTGCTGAATCGATAACAAGTCAAGATTAAGAACGGGATGCATATGCTCATCCCGTTCTTTTTATTGTTTATAAAAGAAAGAGGGGGGAAATGTAATAAAAAAGAGGTGATGACCGAATGAAAAAGAAACTAGAAGTCGATAAGAAGTTTGAGCTGGATAAAAAGTATGAACCCGATAATGGTTCCATGGCACACGACTTGGAAGAGATGGAACTGCTCGGAAAACAGATGGACAGGCTCCGGACAAACGAGGAATTGAAAAAGGATGAGAAGCAGCCGGACCCCGTTCAATATAAAGAAAAAGATAAATAGTTGAAATACTGACAGAAAAATCAGAATATAATACTCTTGAGACAGAGAGAGCCGGGACCCATAATCTCATGATGGAAGCGGGTGAAGGGGATGTCTTCTAAACCTCAACCACGAGAAGAAGCAGAACCTTTTAACGGAAGCATGGCCTCAAATATGGAAGAAATAATCAGGCTGGGCAAGCAAATGGAAAAATTGCGGTCCAGCGGGGAATTAAAGATTCATAACCGAATACAAGATCCGGCTCAGTACGAAGAAGAGTAGGTAATCAGGTGAAAGCACCTGGTTATTTTTTTTGTTCTTTTTGTTAGGGGGCATAGTGATACATTTACCATATTGGAGGGAGAAAGCGGAGGTATAGACTCTTCCGAAAATACAAATGCCCGCAGTGAAAAGATCAAACCATAAACGATTTGAAAACCGCTTCCGAACTTATTGATTCGTAAATAAGTACTCAATAGAATGGAGAAACCTTTCCACATCAACGCATAATTTTGAATCTCAATCATAAGTATTCACACAAGAGAAAAATAGGCTCGTCCAAAACTAAAAAGATTGATTAATTGTCGAAATAATTTGTAAATTAATCGATACTTCTGCATAGGATAGAGTAATCCCCGATTCATTCCTTTAAGGGGGAAATAGGCAGTAGATTTGGCAGTCAACATAGTGTATGCAGCGTAATGGAAAAGTGTGAAAAAATCTTTAAGGAGGGGAATTTATTGAGTCAAATGGATAATCATCAGTTTGTCATTTCCAAGGAAGATTGGGCCCTCCACCGCAAAGGTCACGATGATCAACAAAGACATCAAGAGAAAGTACAGGATGCAATAAGAAACAATTTACCTGACTTGATCACTGAAGAAAATATCATTATGTCCAAAGGCCGTGATGTCGTCAAAATTCCGATTCGATCATTAGATGAATATAAAATCCGTTATAACTATGATAAAAATAAGCATGCGGGTCAGGGAGACGGCGACAGTCAGGTTGGGGATGTAATCGCAAGAGATGGCTCACAGCAGCAGAAGGGACCCGGAAAAGGCCAGGGCGCAGGAGATAAAGCAGGCGAAGATTATTATGAAGCAGAAGTGTCTCTCATGGAAATTGAAGAGGCATTATTTAGTCAATTGGAGCTTCCGAACCTCAAGAAAAAAGAACAGGATGTCCAAACCGTTGAACACATTGAATTCAACGATATCCGAAAAACTGGGCTTATGGGAAATATAGATAAAAAGAAGACGATGATGACTGCATTTAAGAGGAATGCGATGAAAGGCGCACCAAGCTTTCATCCGATCATTACTGAAGATTTGAAGTTCAGGACCTGGAATGAAGTGTTGAAGCCTGAATCTAAAGCCGTCGTACTAGCGATGATGGATACGAGCGGCAGTATGGGTGTATGGGAAAAATATATGGCAAGAAGCTTCTTTTTCTGGATGTCGAGGTTCTTGAGAACGAAATATGAGACGGTAGAAATAGAATTCATTGCGCACCATACTGAAGCGAAAGTAGTTTCAGAAGAACATTTCTTCTCAAAAGGGGAAAGCGGAGGAACGATATGTTCATCTGCATATCGTAAAGCTTTGGAACTTATCGATGAAAAATATAATCCTGCACGATACAATATATACCCGTTCCATTTCTCGGATGGCGACAACTTAACATCAGATAATGTGAGGTGCGTCAAGCTTGTTGAAGAATTAATGAAGGTATCAAGCATGTTCGGATACGGTGAAGTAAACCAGTATAACCGTCACTCAACCCTCATGTCCGCTTATAAAAACATCAAGAATGAAGACTTCCGTTATTATATCCTCAAACAAAAAGCCGATGTATTCCATGCCATGAGAAGTTTCTTCAAGAAAGAAGAAGAAAAAGCATATGCCTGATAAAAGCCAGCCGATGAGGCTGGCTTTTACTATCTATCCGGGAATGTGCCATTACTTGAAAAATAGTATTCTTACATGGAGAGTTGGTGCTAAAATAGGATTAAACATTCTTTCAAATAATTTATACGGTGAGGTTTAGAATGACAAACGAACTAACGGAAATCCAGGAACTGAAAAAGGAAATTACCCAACTAAAGAAACAACTTGAGGAGTCTGAAGAATTAATCAGAGATATCTCGGCACCCATCATCCCGTCCATCGTACCTGAAACCATACTCGTACCGATTACCGGACGCCTTTCACCGGAGCGTTTCGAAATGATTATCACCAAAATTTTAAATGTAACTTATGAAGAAGATATCAATACAATCATCATAGACTTCTCAGCAATCTCAGAAAAGGAAATCTGTGAGATGAACGTGTTTGGCACGTATGTTGATAATTTGGCAAAAGCCATTTCATTGATGGGAATAGAGGTTATTTTTGTCGGATTCACTCCTTCTCTTACCCAGGTCATCGTGAATTTTGGTGTAAGGGAGATACTGGGAGTTAAAAGCTTCCTGACTTTTAAAACTGCTCTTCAATATTTAATGAATCAAAGAGGAATGAAGTTTCAAACTATCAAAGAATAACAGAACAGCCCTCGGGAGGCTGTTTTTTTATGCGGCAAAACAGAACAAATCTAAAAGGAATCCAATAAAGAAAAGTCGTATATATAGTAAGGTGAAAGCTGCCAGATGAGGAGAATGTATATGGAACATTGGATAGAAGAGCTGTTTAGTAAGGAACTTCTCGAGGAAGCAGCCAATAGATACGGCTGTGACGCATCGCATGCGAAGAAGCTTGGTGATTTTGAAAACTATGTATATGAAGTGTATAAGGGTGAGATGCCGTATATCTTAAGATTGACACATAGCTCCCACCGATCAGGAAAAGACGTTGAAGCTGAGCTGCGGTGGATGAATTATCTGCATGACAAGGGAGTCAATGTGCCGCTTGTTAATCAATCGGCCGAAGGTGAATTGGTTGAAGTATTGAATGTTGGGGACAATTATTTTTATGTATGTTTATTTGATAAAGCACCGGGCAAGCCTGTCGGCATTAACGATGAGCTCTTCGATGATGACCTGTTTCGGAAATGGGGAAAGATTACCGGGAGAATGCATCTGTTCACAAAGGACTATGAAGCAGGGGAATATGTGCGGGATCGCTGGGATGAAGATGATGTCATGAACTATCGAAAATATCTTCCTGCTGATGATACTTATATCATTGAAAAAGCAGAGCGCAACATGAAAGAAATTCAAAATTTCAAAGAAACTCCCGATAATTTCGGAACCATCCACTCTGATATCCACCCGGGAAACTTTTTTTACCAAGATGGTGATCTACATGTGTTTGATTTTGATGACAGCATGCAATTTTTCTTTTTAAGTGACATTGCCATCCCTGTCTATTATTCTGTCTGGTGGAAGTTCAGAAAGGAGAAAGTGGAGGTCAGATCTGAATTTGGAGAAACCTTTTTAACTGCTTTTCTGCAAGGGTACCTTGAAGAGTATACAATCGAAGAAGAATGGATTGAGCAGATGCCCTCATTTTTATTATTGAGGGATCTCACCTTGTATACCGTATTCCACAAGAAATGGGACATGGATAATTTATCAGAAGTCGAAGAATCTATTCTTACCGGTATTAAAGACAGACTTCTCAACGATGAACCGCTGGTAAGACTTGATTACAAGAAGATATTACAAAAAGCAAAAGCCGGGGAATAAGGTTATGGAGGAAGCAGCCATATCCACATTTATTCACGGGAGAGAGGAAAGTTTGTTATGATTCTAAGGTGATAGTCAAAGATAGAGGTGAAGGACATGACGAGAACGATTGGATTTATCGGATGTGGAAATATGGCACAGGCGATCTTAGGCGGAATACTGGATTCAGGTATTGTGGATGGAGATGCAATCATGACCAGTGCAAAATCAGAAACGACGAAAAGAAAAGTGGCAGAACAATTCAAGGTGACATGTACAGAAGATAACCTGGCTGTCGCAGGATTCTCAGATATCCTGTTCCTTTCCGTTAAACCGGATCAATATAAAGAAGTCATTTCAGAAGTAAAGGATGCCGTAAAAGAAGGTGCGATTGTCGTGACGATTGCTGCCGGGATCACGATGCAGTGGATCGAATCCCAGTTCGAAAGAAGGTTGAAAGTCGTCCGTACGATGCCGAATACCCCTTCATTGGTGGGAGAAGGAATGACGGCGTATTGTGAGAATCAACAATTGACGGATGAGGAATTGACAGAGGTTTCCGGCATATTAACGAGTTTCGGAAAAGCAGAGCGGGTGGATGAAAACGTAATGGATGCGATTCCTGCAGTAAGCGGTTCTTCCCCGGCCTATGTATTCATGTTCATAGAGGCTCTCGCAGACGGAGCGGTCCTCCAGGGTGTACCTAGAAGCCAGGCGTATCAATTGGCTTCCCAAGCTGTCCTGGGTGCCGCAAAAATGGTGCTCGAAACTGGAAAGCACCCGGGAGAACTGAAGGATGCTGTCTGTTCCCCGGGCGGAGCCACCATCCAAGCAGTCGCTGCCCTTGAGAAAAATGGATTCAAGGGAGCTATTCTGCAGGCAATGGAAGCATGTGGTGAGAAGTCAATATCATTAGGTGAATAAATTTAAGGCCCGACCCTGGCGGCTATATTTCTGACAGGATCGGGCCTTCGGTTTAGTATGTCCGGAACTCTGCTGTTAAGGAAGCGGTTATGCCGATTTGTCCCGGCTGCAAGCTTGTGCTCTCTTCTGCTGCTTTGACGAAGGGACTTCCCGCTAAGGGGATGACATCTGTCCCTGAATGTTCTGTAATGGAATTTGGATATGGATTTAAATTTAACCCTGCCTGTTTGGATAAAGTGAGGGCTTTTTCATATGCCTTCCGATAAGCCGCTGCAAGGGCAAGTTGATAGGACTTTTCTGGCTTGGAATGAACAAATTGGATGTTTTCCACCCGGTTTGCACCGCTTTGGACCGCATCGTCTATGATAGCTCCCAATCTTTCAATATCATTCACCGTAACCCGAAAAACATGTCTTACTTCATAACCTGTAAAAATCTGCTTCCCATCTTCAAAATTATACTGTGGGAAAATTTGATAGGTGGAAGTTTGAATATCCTTTTTGGGGATATCATTCTCTTCGAGTGATCGGACGACTTGATTGGAACTCTTCCTGTTTTGATCCTGTGCAGTTTCAAGGTTTTTATCTTTTGTAACGACCCCCAGTGAAACGATCGCCTTGTCGGGGTCGACATACATCGTATGTTCACCCGCCACTTTGATCGAACCTGTTCTCTCTTCGGGTGTTGTACGATAATAAGAAGGATAAGAGTACATGTTCATCGACTACACACAAGTGAAGGATTGAATATTATCGAGATCGATGCCGAAGTAAACCCATCTCCAGCCGATCCATCTCCAGCCGGCAATTGAGCGGCGACCTATAAAGATGGGAAAGAACCAAAAGGAATCTCTTCGCAGCCAAATGTAGGTGTAACGGAATAAGCAGCGGCGAATCGCACCGGGGTCAACAGCGAGAACGCTGGGTCCGCCCTGCATTGTGGTCATTTGCGGCGTGAAATTCGGCGGTGGTCCTGACGGAGGCTGATTACCGCCTCCTTGCTGTCCTCCAGGCGGAGGTGAACTAGGCGGACCTCCTCCAGGGAATCCGCCACCCGGACCTCCACCAGGAAAACCGGGGAATCCTGGAAATCCGCCGCCACCTGATCCAGATCCGCCGCCACCTGGGAAACCTGGGAATAACTGTCTATCGTCGTACATAGAAAAACCTCCTCATAAACGAATTCTCAATAGTTTATGAGGAGGCTGCATGGGCGTGCGTGTACATAGTGTACAATCTACTCCATTTATTCAGCGAACGCCTTTTCCATCACACTTTTTAACCTTTGTACTGATTGGTTGAATCGGCTTTTCTCCTGTTCATTTAACGACAGTTCCACAACACTGCGAATTCCTTCACGGTTGATGATAGCCGGAACACCGATATAGACATCCTTTTGATCATATTCGCATTCAAGTAAGGCAGAAACTGTCAAGATACTGTTTTCATCATTTAAAATAGCCTTTGTTATTCGTGCAAGACCCATTGCAATTCCATAATAGGTGGCGCCTTTTCGCTCAATGATTTGATAAGCGGCATCCCTTACATTGACAAAGATATCATTCAGGTCTTTTTGGACGTCTTCCTTATCCATAGCAATCAATTCACTAATATGACTCGCACCGATTGTTGTATGACTCCATACTGGAAATTCGGTATCACCATGTTCGCCTATGATATAGGCATGAATATTACGGGTATCTATGTCGAAATATTCTCCTGCCAAATAACGCAGTCTGGCTGTATCGAGAATAGTTCCTGAACCAATGACTCTTTCTTTTGGTAATCCAGAAAATTTCCATGTTGCATATGTCAATATGTCCACAGGGTTAGTTGCAACAAGGAAGATCCCCTCAAATCCGCTGGCCATCACTTGATCGACGATGCCTTTGAAAATTTTAATGTTTTTCCCTGCTAAATCAAGCCGGGTTTCACCGGGCTTTTGGTTTGCTCCTGCAGTAATCACAACAATGTCTGCATCTCCGCAATCATTGTAGTCTCCTGCATGGATCTTCATTGGAGAAGCAAACGCCATTCCGTGATTAAGGTCGCGGGCATCTCCGTCTGCTTTTTCTTTATTCATATCGATTAGTACAAGCTCATTGGCGATACCTTGATTCAGCAGCGCAAAAGCATAGCTTGAGCCGACAAATCCAGTACCGATCAGCGCGATTTTATTTGTGCATCTGATTGTCATTTTTCATCACACACCTAACTTTATAGAAGTTTTCAATTATCTTGGCTTAATATATATTGTGAAATAATTCACAAACTTAGATTAACATGAAATCCTAATTAATTCTACTCTTAGTCACAAAGAGAATACCCAAACACTTAAATGCCGATTCATTTTCACATAATCAGCATTATCCATTTCACTATAATAAACCTTTTCCCTCAGTGCCAAAAGTCAGTCCTTCATTTGACTAAAGAGTGGGAGGAATTCTGACAGACCGCAGTGAATTAATATAGAAGGTTAGGAGTGTGAGTGTTGGAAATCAGATACGATGATATAGTGATTCGTCCGCTTAAAGAAGAAGACAAGTACATACTGGCAAAATGGCTGTCTGATCCTGTGGTGCTTCAATATTATGAAGGGAGGGACTGCCCATTTACAACTAAAAAAGTTGAAGAAGAATTTTTCCGTCAAAGCGATGAAGCAGTCCGATGCATTTTCAAATTTAAAGGGAAAGAGATCGGATTCGTCCAATATTATCCGATCGATGAAGAAGAACGGGACAAATACGGGTACCGTCAATCCAAAGAAGTGATTTATGGAACCGATCAGTTTATCGGAGAAACGGACTACTGGAACCGCGGCGTCGGCACCATACTGATCAGTGCATTGAAGAAATATTTGGTAGGCACATTGGGAGCAGACCGCCTTGTCATGGATCCCATGGTTTGGAATGAAAGAGCAATAAGGTGCTATGAAAAAAGCGGCTATAAAAAAATTAAAATTCTCCCTAAAAATGAACTGCATGAGGGAGTCGCACATGACGCCTGGCTCGTCGAATATTTTCCTGCAAAGGATCAGAGGGGGACATGACGATGAACGATAGAATCATGGAAGGCATAAAGTTGAGGGAAATAGGGGATTACCAGGCATCGATTCACTATTTTCAAAAATTGATAGAAGACAAACCTACTGCCGGAATTCTGTATTATCAATGTGCATGGGGGCACGATGCGATGGGTAAGGAACGGGAAGCCGTCCTATATTACCAAAAGGCAATACAATTGGGATTAAATGAATCTGATCTTCAAGGTGCTTATGTGGGGCTTGGAAGTACTTATCGAACATTGGGAGAATATGAAAGAGCCAAACATGTATTAAAAGAAGGAATGAAAAAATTCCCGGGGAACAAGGCGCTAAGCATCTTTTACAGCATGACTTTATATAATCTAGACGAGCATAATGAAGCAATGGAGATTCTTCTTACTCTCCTCGCTCAAACCTCAGAAGATGAAACAATACAATCCTATCAAAAAGCTATATTATTTTATGCAAAACAACTGGATATCACATGGGATCAGTAGAAAGAGGAGAAGAAACGATGAAAACATGTATTTATTTCGTGAGGCATGCCCACTCTGTTTATACTCAGGAGGAATTGAAGAGGCCTCTCTCGGCAGAAGGAGCAAGGGATGCCGGGAGAGTGACAGCTAAATTGAAAGATAAGAATATTGACGTTGTATGCTCAAGCCCCTATAAACGGGCAATCGAAACTGTAGAAGGGATAGCGTCTATACATAATCTGGATATTGATATTTATGAAAATATGAAGGAAAGAATGCTTTCTGTGGAACCTGTCGATGACTTTCCTCAAGCAATCAGGAAAGTGTGGGGGGAACCCCATTTTTCTTTTACGGGAGGTGAATCCAACCACCAGGCTCAGAAAAGGGGAGTCCAGTGCTTCCTTAATATCTTAGAGAAGTATAAGGGCAAAAATATTGTGATCGGTACGCATGGAAACATCATGGTGCTCATCATGAATCATTTTGAAGAACGATATAATTTGAAATTCTGGAAGCATCTTGAAATGCCTGATATCTATAAAATGACCTTCGAAGGAAAAGTACTGGTGGATGTGGAGAGAGTTTGGGGGTGACGGCTTTGAAAGTTGTCACCTCGAATATGCCAGCATATTAAGAAAATCGCCAGGAACTTACCTGGCGATTTCTTTAATAGATAAAAGAGAATAATTTTAACCTTGAGTATTTGTCCGGTTACAGCGTCTGGCACCTCGAGATGTTTAGATACGGGAGGAGCTGAGCAGGGAGCTGATGATTTTCTTAATGTGGCAGAAATGCCAGCTGATAAAAGAACAATACCGCAAAAA
>NZ_JABMCR010000149.1 GCF_013179555.1 Bacillus haikouensis | reverse complement strand
AAGGAGAGCGATTATGCCACAAAACCAACAACCCAAACAGAAATTGGATTCAGCCATGAAGCCAAACTTTGCTGGAACGGATGCTCTAGAAGTGAAAAAACAAATTCAAAAAGATGTGAGTGAAGGTCAGGGCTCCATGACTTCCCGCGAGGCAGGAGCAATGAGGGACTAGGGGTTTCTCTTGTAATTAGGGGGACAGGCTCTTATTACCGTTGAGAACGAAAGTGAATGAACAGACTGCAAAAAAGGTCCATCCCTCAGCTTTAGTCTGAAGGATGGACCTTACCCATTTTCCTACAACCCCGGAAGGATCCCCGAGAACAAACTCAATATCAAAACAGTCGTAATTGCTGTCAGCCCGGCAATAAATCCGCCAAGCGTCCATGCCTTAAGTGTTTGGGGAACAGTCAGCTTTCCGAACCTGTTCACGACCCAGAATCCTGAGTCGTTCGGAAGGGAAAGACCGATTCCTCCGGCACAGATAGCCAGACCCAGCAGGATCGGCGAGACACCCAGATCCACTGCCATCGGACCCATGATACTTGACGTTGTCACAAGGGCAACGGTTGCAGATCCAAGTGATGCACGTAGGATTTGCGAAAATATGAAGGCGAGTATCAGAACCGGAATGCTCCAGCTTTGCATCGTCTCGATGAGATAATCACCGATTCCGCTTTTGTTGATTACTGCACCGAATGCTCCGCCGGCACCTGTCACCAGAATGATGATCCCCGCTGAATTGATGGCTTCAGAATACAATCTGCTGTTTGGAACAGAGATATACGGAGCAAGCAGGATGATGGCAGCGATAACACTTATGAATAATGCGATGTTCTTGTCACCAATGAAACCTAATATACTTGCAAGGCCGGTATCAGGGAATAGCAGCTGAGATAGTGTGTTAAGCAAGATGAGTGCAATGGGAAGTGCCAGCATAAAGAAACTCAGGCCCGTACTGATTTCTTTCTTTGGTGCATCTTCCAGACTAACCGCCACTTCCTCGACAGCACCTGAATGGTTCATGCGCTTACCGATGAATAAGCCGTAGAAATATCCGCCCACAAGTGTTGCCGGTATCGCTACCAGTATTCCGTAGAGGATGAATAAGCCAAGGTCTGAACCCGTGTTTTCCGCTACAACAAGCGGGCCGGGCGTTGGGGCAATCATGTTATGGGAGACAATCAATCCTACACCAAGGGCAGTCACAAATGAAATGATCGAGATCCCCGTTTTCTTTGATAAGCTTTTAATCAATCCGCTTAAAATGACGAATGCCGCATCGAAGAATACCGGAATCGAAACCGCCGTTCCCGTCAAAGCAAGTCCGGCCGGGGATTTCTTCACACCAAACACTTTTAATACAGCGGCAGCGATTTTTTCAACCGCCCCTGAAGCACCGAGGAACTGTCCGAAGATAACACCGAGTCCAATCAGGATCCCGACGCCGGTCAACGTGTTCCCAAATCCTTGCGTGACCGTGGCCGCCACTTCATTCAGCGGCATGCCGATTACAACAGCGGTTGCAAATGCCACACCGATCAGTGATAAAAATGGTTCAACCTTCAATTTTAAAATCAAGAAAAATAGTGCTGCTAACGCTAGAAAAAAAATCACAATCAACATATTCCCAGTAACCATTTCAGTTACCCCCTTTGTTATATGAACCTTTTTTATGACAAGCAGATCTCCTTCAGAATGAGTCGATCCTTCATTGTTTTCTTAACCAGTTAGTTACTTTCAAGTGTGGAGACCACGTCACGCAAGGTTGTGACAGCTCCAACATTTCCTGGAAAAATGACGTAAGGGATGTACGGGAATGTGCTCTCTTCTCCTGTCTGCCAGACCGGTATTCCCGGGGCGATCTGTCCTGCGACGGTCGCACGTTTCACGCATAATCCCTTCGTTCCTACATCACTCGAGGTGATTCCTCCTTTGGCAATCAGGTAATTCGGCCTTACAGAGAAATCACGCACGATGCTTGTCACCGCATTCGAGATCTCGACGGAAAGCTGTAATTCCTGCTCTTCCATTCCATCACCGAGATCCAGGCGCTTCCTCTTTGTATAGATGACCGTGCTGATGCCCTCTTTCACCTTCGTTTCTGCCTCATGGCGCACCCGCTCGATTTCCTTATGAAACGCTGCTTTATCCAATACCAGATGAGCGTCGAACTCAATGAAGTGAAGGGATGACAGTTCCTGGAGCGTATTCAGTTGATCGGTCGTCTTTTTGACATGGGACCCGACGATGACGAGACCGCCATTCTCCCTTTTCTCACTGATCAGCTCTTCCCTTGTCAGCAATGGACGTGAAGAGATATCACCGATCACCTTGGTAAAGGCTGCGGCCGTCCGGAAGATGAATCGCTTTCCTTTTTCGATCGCCAGGAACAATGCGGTTGCAAAGATTCTTACATCGCTTTCCTCAATGGCATTGACGACGACTTTGCCGAAATCCTTTACCTCGAGCAATTGCTCAACGATTCGATCAATGTCCATGCGGCGGATCGTTTCCAGTGAAATATACGTGACGCCCTCTTTCGGATACATGCCTTTTGTCTTCTCTTCGACCCATTCGCCCAAGTGACTCGACTTGTAGCCGAACGTGCGGTCCTTCGCAAATTCGGTTTCACCTGCAGGTATCAATACGCCTTCCTGCTGGACAAAGTGAGTGTTCCCGCTCGTCAACCGGCCGCCTTCCTTGAAAAACGGAAGGATGACTTCCCCATCGACACTCTCATTGCTTTCAGCTTCCATCGTCCGTCTCAGCACCTCTGTCTCAAGGGGATAGTGCCCTCTCAAAGTGGAATCTCCACGGCTGATGATCAGATAAGGAACGCCCAATTTCTTAGAGATGATTTCTGTCCTTTCCGCGATATCTCGATGAACTTGCTCGGTTTCTTTTGCCGTGAAGGCTCTTGAATTTGTCAGGATGAAGAACATCTGCCTGTCTTCCAGGAATCCCATTTCAATGGTCTCCTCCTCCCAATCGGTATACACCGAAACGCCGTGAACGGTCTGTACACCAGTCGGGTCGTCATCAAGGACAATTATCTTGTGTGTAAAGCCTGGTCGGACTTTCTCCCACCATTCGCTAACTTTCTCTTCATTGATAGATTGATAGGATGCTAGAATTTCATCGACATTTCTTGTTTTCATCACTGGCTGACACCCTTCACTTCATAATTCGCAAGCTTTTCGTAAAATTGAATGAGTCCTCCATGGTCATCGGCTGCTTTCCCATCTGCCATCAACGAGTGGTACATTTCCAGCACCTGGCTTGAAAGCGGCAGCGGCACACCGATGGAATGAGCTGTATCCATTACATTGGTCAAGTCCTTCGCATTGATGTCGATTCGGCCGCCGGCAGCAAAGTTCCGCTCCAGTATCAAAGGAACCTTCGCATCCAGCACCGCACTTCCAGCCAGGCCGCCGCGTATCGCTTCATACATCTTCTTGATATCGATTCCTGCCTTTGATGCCAGCGTCAGTGCCTCCGACATCGCGGCGATATGGACATTCACGAGAATCTGATTGGCAAGCTTCGCCGTCGTACCGCATCCATTGTCCCCAACCAGCGTGATATCCTGACCCATCACGTCAAAGTATGGTTTCACCTTTTCATAGACGTCTCCTTTCCCGCCGACCATGATGGAAAGCGTCCCATCGATCGCCTTCGGCTCACCGCCGCTCACAGGGGCATCAAGCATTTCCATTCCCCTTGCGGCAAGTGCTTCGGCAATTTCCTTTGATTGAACGGGAGAAATCGAGCTCATATCCACGACAATTGCTCCATTATTCGCTCCATAGATGACACCGCTTTCACCAAGGACAACACTCGCTACATGCTCTCCCTTGGGAAGCATCGTAAAGATGATGTCACTCTTCTCCCCGACTTCCTTCGGAGACTGGGCTCCACGGGCTCCCAAGCCCGCCAATTCCTCTACTGCTGACTCATTAATATCAAACACGGTGACATCTAAGCCACTTTTCACTAGATTCAATGACATCGGTTTTCCCATGATGCCAAGACCAATAAATCCTATTCTCATTTTAAACCCCTCCTGATGATAAAGCGTTTTCATTCGTTGTCACCAATTGTACACAAAAATTTATATTTTGTATACAAAATAATTAAAAATGTATACAAAATTATTTTCGATTAGAACTTTTAAATCCTCCCCACTCGTTCTATACTTTTAGAAAGGGCTTAATTTTCACAGCCGAATACGCAAAGACAAATGGAATGTCTTTCATTGGAGTCGATCTACTTTGAAGAAGAAAACACAGCAGCACGCTTATCTGCAATCATATGAGTATATCCGTGATCAAATATTGAACGGGGAACTTGAACGTGGCACAAAGCTGATAGAAGAAAAACTCGCAGAAGAACTCGGTGTAAGCCGAACTCCCATCCGCGAATCCATTCGGAAACTCGAACAAGAAGGACTCGTCCAGCAAAAACGCGTCGTCAACCCAACCGACATGGACCTGCGCCACTACTTCCAGGTCCGGATTCTGCTGGAGGCATTCGCTGCCCGGTCAGCAGCAACCTACATGAACCAGGACGACTTAAACCAATTAAAACAATGTATCGACATCGGACGTACCGGCACAACCGAAGAAATCATGGAAGCCAACAAGCAATTCCACGACATCATCGTCAATGCCACCAACAACCCCGTCATGGTCGACACCATCGAACGCATGCAGTCGATCATCTATCTATTTCGCAAGACAGTGGTTTACCACAACCGGCCATTCTTGATCGATGAACACCAGGAAATTTACGATGCGATCGTTGCTCATAATGGAGAAGAAGCGGAGAGATTGATGAAGGAGCATATACAGGCGGACCTCGAGTTTTGTCTGCATGTAATGCGGCGGTAGGTTTCGCAAACAGTATAGGGATCAGCCCCCGGTGTTGCGTACTGATCTCTATTTCCTTTTAACAGGCATGTCTTATTCGATTGCCTGCTGAACGGAACTCTTTCAGAAATACTAAAAAAACAAAATAGGACAAGAGTTGTAGCAAGGCAGCTCAATACCGCCTAAACGAGTTCTTTGGATCTCTGGCTACAAGCGAATCTGTATTTAAAAGGTTTATAATAGAAGCATAAAAAAGATTTTACTTGTTCACATAGCCATTCCAATAACGTCGTTCGTTCTGTTAAGTACTAAGTGCAGTTTATTATAATTTTATAAAAGTGGAGGTTATATATGGGCTACATAATGGAATTAAGAAGAGCAGCGGGAAGCCGTCCCCTCATAATGACGGGAGCTTGTGTGATTTTAATTAATAATGATAAAGAAATATTATTGCAGCTTCGCAAGGACAATGACTGCTGGGGGTTAGCCGGTGGTTCATTGGAGATCGGGGAAACTCTCGAACAGGCAGCAAAGAGAGAGTTACTTGAGGAAACGGGATTAATGGCAAATAAATTAGAGCTATTCAATGTTTACTCAGGAGAAAATTTCTACTATAAATATCCTCACGGGGATGAAGTATATAATGTCATATCAGCCTATGTATGCAGTGATTATGAAGGTATAATGACAAGTGAAGCAAGTGAAGTTAAAGAACTAAGTTTTTTTAAGCTTAATGAACTTCCTCAGAACATAAATCCCCCGGATTCACCTATATTGAGTGAATATATAAGGAGTGCTTTATTCCAGGGTGTTTTAAGAGAATTTGAAAAATAAAGAAGATCCCCTTTCTATATTATAAGATTCTTTAAAATAGCTAATAAAAACTCTATTAAACACAAAAACATGAACAGAATCTGAAAAAACATCACTTCGCCGCTGTGCATTTGTGTTCATAAAATGATCCCTTTCCATACAAAAAAACACGAAATTAATCAACCGCGGATCCATGCCCACCCATTTATTATCGATTCTTCAAACTTATTATCGAAACCAGCCAGATATAAAACAAAAGCAGTCCCACAATGGAATCAGTCCCCCGAGGGCACTAATGCTTTAGTTTACCAGGGGGAGTGCTCCCTATCTATCTAATAATGAACCTGAAGAAAATCAATGATTTCCCCATTGATCTCACGCAGATATCCTGCTGAAGGGAAATGGCCCATCTCCAAGGTTTTGAAGGATACCAGATTCGGAATGATTTCTTCTGCTTTCTCTTTGAGCCTGCTTCCAGGAAAGAAAATATCCCGTTCGCCCGTTATAACAAGGGTAGGGCAAGAATAATTCTGCAGCTCCCGTTTCTCCGTCAATTTCGGCATGTCCTGTTCCAATTTAACAAACTTGAACACCTCGCCTATTATGTCTCTGTCCAACTCCTTCATGGAACCGGAAGACATGACGTCAGCGATCCTGTCCAGATATTTCTGCGTTTTTGAAGCTTTATATAACATCAATGGCAGCAGGATATCTTTGATCATCCTGCCTTTCGACCCTAATTGAATGCCCGCCGGTGACACCAGCACTGCACAATCGATTTTTTCCGGCATGAATGCGGCCAGTCTCAAGATAATCCCTCCGCCAAATGACGGGCCAACAAATGCACAGTGCTTGATCTTCAATACCGCCATCATGTCGCTGATCCAGCAAGCATAGCTATGATCATTCCCTGAAATCCTCGCCTCATCACTGAACCCCGGATGACCGATCGTATCGGGTGCATACACCCTGTATTCCCTTGTCAACGGCGTGAACCAGGACATCGTCATCGGATTGATGCAGTTGCCCCCCTGGAACACAAACAATGGTTTTCCTTCAGCCGGTCCCGCCACAAGCATATGGGTCTTTCCAAACCGCGTTTCTATGTACTTTCTCTCCACTTGAAAATCAAGGCTCTGTAAATAGTCCTCATAATGCTGCTGGATACGTTTCTTTCCTTGTTCACTCTTATAAATGGTTTCTCTTCCCATATTGTCCTCCGTCATCTAAGTCAGCAAGCAACAGGGGCGGTTAGTCATTGCATAATCATCCCTCGAGCCAAGCTAATTACTACTATCTTACTATAAAAATCTCCATTAATAGTTTTATTTTTTCCAAATCATAGAAATTCCTTCAATTGGGTAGTTACTATAAAAATGAGATGTTTCTCTGCATAAAACCATTCCCCCGGAGAATCTGAATGTGCAACGCGTAGATGGTTCGTGTTTGAAAAGTCGGAAATCAGGAATGGAGTTTGATGTTCTGAAAGGATGACCATATTCGGCTGATTACCGTTTATTTTTGGGGTAAGGGGGATTAAAAAGAAAATCCCTTCTGAAAAAATTCAGTGAGGGACTTCTTTTTATCGTTGTTTCCGACATGTAACCACCGTAAACGGAAACGGAGGCTTCCCCTCCGCATTCTTATTCGGCTCAACAACTTCAGAAAATTCCACAAGACCATATTCTCCAAAGTCCTGCTTGATCGAGTCCGAATCATAAAAGAACATTTTCACGCCTTCCATGATTTCGAAATAGTCTTTCCCAAGCTGTGTGCCTTTTCCATACATGGGGGCTTCTTTTGAAATTGTCGTAAAAACCATATATCCGCCAGGCTTTAGTTGATCATAGGAAGCTTTGATAAACTTCTTTCTGTCAGGTTCATTCAATAAATGGATGAGTGCATAACTGAATATTCCATCATAATATTTATTTTCAAAAGGCATATCGGTTACCGAACCGTGAAAAATACTCATCTCAAGTCCGCTCCGCCTTGCCAATTCAATCGCTGTTTTTGAAATCTCGATTCCTGTTACATTCATTCCATTGTCCATAAAGACCTTTGCATTTCGGCCATATCCAATACCAGGAATCAGGACATCCTTCACTTTTTTCTCAAGGAAAAAATCCTTTGTCATAATGGCTGAGTCTGCAGGTTCAAATCCCCACATCGTTTGATTTTCTATAAAACTTGCTTCCCAAAATTCTGTCATGCCACAATCCCCTTTACGAATTTGAATGAAATGGCCTGTAAACACCAGCCACTCTGCAAAACTGCCGTGACCCAATATCGTTTTATCTGCGTACAGACCCCGTCCCTGCCGTAAAATAAAAGTACAACACATCCAACGAATCAGATTTATCACTTCCCATGATATCTGAGCAATCGATCCATTTCGCCTGTTTAAGCTTTTGTTCCAGCTGTCGATCGATTTCCTTTTCAATCTCCCTCATCTCAGTCATAAACTTCCCAAAGGAAAGATGAAAGTGATCAGCAGCTTGCTGGTGTGGAGCATGCTGTATAAGCAGGCTCATGAATTCGTCTGAAGTTGAAGCCTGCCGGGCCAATTCATCCTCTCTTCGCACGACATACCGATACATGTCTTTCTTTTGTTGAGGAAGGGATTGTACGATTTCCCTGGCCAGTATTTCCATTAAATAACCGTTCATGCCTTACACCTTTCTTCTATTAGAAGGACTGGCTTCTGTCCTTGCAGCCGCATCCCCGTTATTTTTTCATATCGTATTTCTTCATGAAGCGTTCTGCACGCCCGCCGCGATCGGAGAACTTTTGTCTTCCCGTATAAAATGGGTGGGTGTCGGAACTGATTTCCACTTTAAGCAATGGATAGACATTGCCGTCTTCCCACTCGATCATTTCATTTGACGTCATGGTGGATCCTGTCATGAACTTGAATCCGCTATTCGTATCCATGAACACAACATCATGATAGTCCGGGTGAATTCCTCTTTTCATCTGTCATCCTCCTCTTTATGATACTTACCAGCTTGATTTCTTCACACCGGGAATTTGACCTTTATGCGCCAATTCGCGGAATGCAATACGTGACATCTTGAACTTCCTGAGATATCCGCGCGGGCGTCCAGTCACCTGGCAGCGATTTTTCAGCCTTGTCGGGGAAGAATCCTTAGGAAGCTTCCTAAGTGCATCATAATCTCCCTTTTCCTTTAATTCCCTTCTTAATTCTGCATATTTCAACACGGTTTCCTGACGCTTCTTTTCCTTTACGACTTTCGATTTCTTAGCCATTCATGCTCCCTCCTATCTATTTTTCAAATCGTAACGATTACGATTTAATGGGTATATCGGTATTAAACCATATCTGTGGGTTTAATGCAAATGATACTATTTAAAAACAAAATCCGCTCACGGCTTCCCTGCTGCAGACAAAAAACCTTACCGCTAATCCCATCTTGGTTGTAAACTTGCCGTGATTATGGGCAGTATAATTCTGATCTCTCTTGTAAACATTCCAAGACTTCTCCAGGCATTTCCCTCACTTCGAGATCTTCGCCGAGGAACAGCAGCCAGTTTGTCATTTCGTTCAATTCCTCTGGCTTGTTGACATCGACAAACATCTTCAGAACCGCTGTGGTCTGGAAAGGGTTTGTGTAAGAAATCGAAACTTTTAAAGGATGATACTTCCTGAACTGAGCAATTGCTTTTGCACCCAGTTCAAGGACAAGGTTGGCTGTTTCTGCGTGCTTATTTAGTTTTTCTGTAATCTCCTGCTCATTAACTCTTTTATTGGCCGGGCAGGGCTTGACATCGATGATTTGGTCGACAGGAATAATCCGTTTCTTTTCCTCCTTTAAGTCGAAGCCTTCAATGAGCCAAAGGCTTTTCTCATGATAAAGGTGCAGCAGGTAGATTGGATAAGACGTCTGTATGTTTTCCTCATCGGTCGTAATGAACAGATATCTATCCATTAACAGGGTTTGGAAGAGCATTTCTACCATGGGATGAGGAAGGTCTGAAAGATCCAGTAAGTCAGGATTATGGGGATTTGTCCCTTCGAAAAGCAAGATTTGATTTAAAAGAATTAAATCATCCTGCTGGCTTTCCGAGATGAGGCTGAGTAATTTTTCAGCTATGGACTGGCGGCTCTTCAGATAGGGGAGCTGCTGGTTTCTGGTGGCCATAAAGGCAATGAATAAGGCTTTGACTTCATTATCGGTAAATCGGACCTCGGGCAGGACAGAGTTGTGCATGACAAAATAACCCCCGTCCCTTCCAACTTCAGAGACAAGCGGCATGCCCATCGCCTCAATTTCTCTGACATCCCTGATGGCTGTAGAACGGGAAACATTGAATTCCCGCATGATTTCAGCGATGGTAAAGTGAGCCCGATTGTTAATATACCGCATGATGACATTAATCCGTTCAACTTTTTTCATCTGCGCCTCCTAAAGGTATCATTTTTTGACACTGTTTAACGTTATTATATAGACATCAAGTGAACAACACAATTCACTTGAAAAAATTTTAAAAAGGATGGTTTTGAAAATGGCTAATTATACTTTAGAAGAAAAAGACGGTTTTACAGTTATAGGGTTAGGAACCGAGATTAAGAGCGATTACACGGACTATGCCGGTGTGAGCAAGGAAAAGACAGATTTCTGGCAGGCAGTCAGCGAGGATGGAAGGCTTGGCACGTTAAAGAATATGGCTGAAAACGACTACGTCTTTGCTGTGAATGAAGCAGTGAATAACAAGATGATGCATTATGCCGGCGTTATGGCAAAGGAATCGGCTGCCGTACCTGAAGAAGCAAGGGTGATTCAGTTTCCTAAGGGAAAATACATCGTGGTCAAAGGAGAAGGGAAAACGGCTGATGAAATGAAAAATACGGTTACCGGCATTGCCTTTGGTCAAGTTTTGGCGGAAGCAGAGGATTTCGCTTATGTAGGCGGACCAAATACGACGGTTGAGACAGGGCAGCAAAACGGTTTGGTGT
>NZ_JABMCR010000148.1 GCF_013179555.1 Bacillus haikouensis | reverse complement strand
AGCTATTCACGGCTGCTTTTTCTCCTTCCACAAACTCTTTAATACGCACATTGCTGACGAAGCGCCGCGTTCTGGAAGGAGGAATTTCCGCCCATGCATAATCCGTTTTCAAACGATCCACACGAAGTTTTAACAATTCTATATCATCATTAAATGTAAACATATCAGTGGAATAGTCAGGTCGCTCAACCCCTTCTTTATTGACACGTACAGGCATTTGATAGCGCAAACTCGAATGCATCAAATTAAACCAATCATCAAAATCAATGTCATCAAGTAACTGTGCTTCGGTATATAACCACTGTTCTAGCTCATATTTTGCCAACATTTTTTCCATGCTCATGTTTCTTCCCCCTTCCGCTCTTTACTTTGTCATTAATTCCAGCCAGTATTTATAGAAGTTACGCTGACTTGCTTCTGTAAATTTATCGTCATAGGCAACACCTGGTCCGATAAAATCAACCGGTTCACGGTGAAGACCCATTGTATAGTTATAAGTTAGCTTCTTTTCAAGAGGCATTGGCCCTTGGGCCGTTTCTGTAATATCCGTAAACACTTCTGTGTCATCTTGTTCAAAAATACCAGATGGGCTAAACGTCAAAATAAACGAATCTCTTGAGCGATCTTTCCAGTCTTGAGAAGCATTTTTCTCAACGAGCATCCAAGCGATTACTTCCATTTTATTAAGACCAATCGGCCTCCACATTCTTATGGAAGTATTAGAAATTAACTGGTCCTTTACTTTTGTATGGGAAATTAAAAATGACATATTCGGAAAAACATTTCCAATCATGTTTTTCAGGTTGGATAATACTTCATACTGTTCTTCAGACAGATTACTTTTATATTCATCTATCAACTCTTCCGGAAAAGCAAAATCGGGATTCGGCATTCCTAAGTTTAGCCCATGTCCGTTTTCCGTATGGATTTGATAACCACGCTTGGAATACGTTGCACTTGGTACCATACCTAATTTTGCAATCGAACCATGAGTGACCATCGTATGATAGGAATCACCAACAAAGTTATCCGAACCGATTTTCCAGTTTGCATTAACAACGAATCGTTGCGGTGCCCCAATCACTTCCATTTCCGCGCGACCAACAAGAATATCCAAATACCATTTGAAATCACCGAGAAACTCGTCAAGTGGCTCCGCGTCTTCATTCCATGTTCCGAATAAAAGACCCTTGAAGGAGTCAATCCTCAGCTGATGAAGACCCATTTTTGAACGATCAAGCTCATCTCCATAAATACCCTTTTGAAGTGGAACTCCAACAAGCTCACCTGTATTTTTAAAATTAAATCCATGATATGGACACGTAAATAACGACTTATTCCCTTTGTCAGCCCTACATAATTTCATTCCGCGGTGTGTGCACATATTATAGAAAGCATGAATTTCTCCTGAACTATCACGTGTAATAATCGTCGAATAGCCTGAAAGTTCACGTGTCATGAAGTCCCCTTTGTTTGGAATTTCCGATTCGTGCCCTAAAAATACCCATGTTTTTAAAAATACTTTTTCATGCTCTAAATCATAAACATTTCGATTTCCAAGAAGGTAAGCAGGAACTACCCCTTCCCCCGGCTTGACTGTTTCATTTAAATAATCAACTAATTGCGCTTTCGATATTTCTTCTAAAGATTTCTCCGTTTTAAGCATACTTTTCTCCTTTCTCTGCAGGCATTACTTAAACTATTATCCAACCTGAACAGTCTCGTCTTTGTTTTGCAGCGTAGCCAGTACACTTAATGCAGCTAAATAACTTGTTTTTGGGTTGCTTGGCATCGGGTCATTTTCGACTTCAAGCTTCAGTTTGCCGAATGAGCCTGACGCTTCAATGAAGTGGCTATTTTTCACCACATCTGGATCGGCAATAATTTTTACTTTTGTTTTTTCAGAGCCAAGACCAGCTAAAGATAATACAATCGCAACATTAATATTTCTTGGAAACTGTTTAATTGCCTCGGCAGCAGAGCCTTCAAATAAAACGGTTTCTTTTTTTAAACGTGCATTGGCTTGCAATGCGCTTGGTGGCTTTCTCGTTGTAATCGACACTGAGTCAAGCTCATTTAAAGCTTTTGCGGATTTTAATACATCAAGTCCGCCGATGGCACCAGATGGAAGAAAGACGGCTACATTGTTTTTTTGACAAATTTCACGTACACTTGCTTCAAAAGTGGCATCGACCATCACTCCTATGCTGCTTAGTAACAAATCTTTTCCTCCTTCAAGCACTTTCAATGAATGCTCTTTAGCCGCTTCAATGGTAGCTGCTTCAATAACTAGGTCCACGTTAGAATGAAGAAGGGAGTCAACATCATGATAAGGCTGTGCACCGTATTTTTCTGCAATTTCGGATGCAACTTCTTCGCGGCGTCCATAAATGGACACGATTTTTCCACCTGGAAGAAGTCCGTCTATATTTATTGCCTGAAGCAGAAATTCACCGATATTACCGCACCCAATTAATCCTAGTTTCATATCCTATCTTCCTTCCTCAATCGGCAAACCCATAGGAATCTGCGAAAAGTTCAAGTCCACCATGTCTCGTTTCCCGGGATACACCACTTTCTTTTAATCCTGGAAAATCAAGAGCCAAATCACTGAATACAGTATGATTGTTATGGAAAACAGCTCCCGCCTCTAAGCGATCAGCTATATTAATAGCTGCCTCTTCATTCTCAGTCCAAATAGATGCCCGTAAACCAAATTCACTATCATTCGCTAACTCAATTGCTTCATCCATATCAGAGAATGACAAAATAGGGATGACGGGTCCGAATTGTTCAACCCGAACGATTTCGCTTTGCTGATTGACTCCCGTAACAATTGAAGGAAGCATATAATAACCTTGATCCCATGTTTCTGGGTTAAGTTGAATGCCAACTGTTTTTACATTTGCTCCTGACTTAGATGTACGTTCAATTAGATGATTTACATATTCAAACTGCGCTTTATTATTTAACGGCCCCATCGTTACATCCGGTTGAATACCATCACCAACCACTACCCGTTCAAACTCTTTTGTTAATTTTTCAACGACTTCATCATAGCGTGTTTCATGGACATATATTCGCTTAATCGCTGAGCATACTTGGCCTGAGGCGCGTAGAATACCCGCTTTTAGCCGTTTGATTGCCAATTCATCGAGTTTAGCGTCTTCTACAATAATTGCCGGGTCATTGCCGCCCAGTTCCATATATACTTTTTGGAGACTTCCCGCTGACTTTTTCATAATATCTTTTCCTGTTTCTGTGCTGCCTACAAAGGCAACAGTACGTACGCGTGAATCAGCGCAAAGGGCATCCCCGATTTTTTTTCCTGAACCTGTCACAATATTAATAACACCTGGTGGAAAATGTTTAGCAACTACTTTTAAAAAGGTCATAATGGTTAACGGACAATTGGTAGCAGGTTTCACAATCACCGTATTTCCTGCTAAAACAGCTGGTATGACTCGTTTAAACGTTAGGATCATCGGTGAGTTCCAAGGAGTTATCACCGCTGCGACACCTCTTGCCCTTCTTCTAATTTGGACGTTTTGATTTCCTGGAAGTACTTCTGGTTTCCACCAGTTAAGTAATTCTGCTGCGCCGCCCCTCATAACCTCTACACAACGTAGTAAATCTTTTTTAGCCTCTACAAGTGTTTTTCCATTTTCCCGTACAAACAGGGAAACATTTTCCTCGACAATATTTGCTACCTCATCTGCTGCTTTGTTCATCCGGGAAGACCTATCTTCAATATCCGAGAGGGACCAAGTTTTATAGGCGCTATCCGCTACTTCTATCGCTTTATCGACGATTTCCTCTGAACATATTGCCACTTGACCAACTACTTCTGACTTGTTTGCAGGATTTATAACATCGGCCTTTTTATTATTTTCTTCCCATTCTCCACCAACGAGGTATTTCCCCGATACATCTGGATATGTCGTAATCAATTTTTGTCCTCCTTTATAGTTTTTTTGGTTTAAATGCCTCCGCTGCTCCTGGAGGTCCACCGAACGGTTTTGCCATTGGTCCAATTGCTTCCATATCGACCACGATCATAGACGGTTTACGTTTTTCTTTTGCCTTTTTTAGTTCACTAACAAATTCATCTCCAGAACCTATCCTTACAGCATCAAAAAGTATGGACTCTGCAAGTTTCACAAAATCTGGACTCAATAAATCGACTGCTACCTGACGTCCATACGCAGCGTCTTGAATATTGCGAAGAACCCCGTATCCTGAGTCATCAAACAACACAATAATAATAGGTAAGTTTTCTTCTGCTGCTGTTGCCAATTCCCCGACATTGACCATAAACCCGCCGTCTCCAGCCATGAGCACAACTGGTTGATCTGGACAACCTATTTGCGCACCAATTGCTGTTGGAAGACCCTGGCCAATACCGCCGCCTGATGCATGAATCGAAGTTCTCGGTTCATAAATTTCAAATAAACGACTTCCCCAAACGTTTGCTTGTACCGTAACGTCGCGTACTAAAATGGTATCCCGTGGCAATATTTCTCTCATGCCATCTAAAAGTTGCTCAAATGGTCCAAGCGTTTCACGAAGCTGAGTACGTACTTCATCTCTAAGGGAACGTACTTCCTCCACATAGGAAGGTATGGCAGAAACTGATTTTTCTTTGAGCTTTTGAACTAAAGCTTCTACTATTTCCTTTGCGTCACCAACTAAACCGTATGTTGCATTATAGTTTCGATTAATGGCCTTCATATCCGCATCGATCGAAATATGTTCTTCCGGTACAGGTACTTTCCAATTAGACGTTTCATTCCCTCTAAAACGTACCCCCACGCTAATTAATAAATCTGCTTTCTTTAAAAAATCTTTTGTAGACTCATAAGCTGCAAAATGTCCTATGCATTGCTCGTGATCTTCCGGGATAGAACCTTTTCCTGATTGACTTGTAATCACGGCAGCGCCAATCACTTCTGCTAATTTTTGTAGCTCTTGCGATGCATTAGAACTGATAACACCACCGCCTGCCCATATTACTGGACGCCGTGCTGCAACAATTTTTGCAACTATCTGTTCCGGAATTAATATGGTTGATTGTGAATATGATGCTGTCATTTGTATTCTTTCAAGGGAAACATCTTCAATAATTGCCGATTGGTAGTCAATCGGAATTTCTAGCGAAACCGGTCCTGACGGTGCAGTTAACGCTTGCTGAATCGCATTACTTACAACTGAAGCTGTTTGCTCGGGCTTCATTAGCCGGACAGCATGTTTACATGCTCCATTCATCATCGAAAGTTGGTCTTTGCACTCATGTATGTACCCTCTGCCTGTTCCAAGATACGAAGACGCGACTTCCCCGGTAAGATGTAGAAGCGGAACACCGGCTGCCCAAGCTTCCACTAGTGAACCCGCTGCATTTCCTGCTCCCGTTCCTGTACTTGTAATCACTACACCCAATTTCCCCGTCGCACGTGCATAACCATCTGCCATATTAACCGCACCACTTTCCCCGCGCGAACAAATGAGTTTAATGCTTCCCTCTCTTAGAATCGCATCATAGATGGGCATATTATGAATACTGACAATCCCGAAAGCGACCTCTACTCCTGCCCTTTTCAGCTCTTTTACAACTGCATCGGCTGTCGTAAACTCCATTACTTCTTCATTTTTCATTATGGAATCCTACCTCTTTTTATTAATTTATTAAAGTGCCTTACCAATTGCACCTGCGGCTTCAATTGTTGAACCAGCTACATAGCTAGCTTTATCGGAAGCAAGAAAGACAATGACACTTGCTACTTCTTCCGCTTCTCCTACTCGTCCGAGTGGAATATTCCTCTTTTTCGCAAGATCTTCGTAATATTCTTCCGGTTCCATATCAGGAGCATTTTTTAATCTTCTACGTTCCCATTGGTCCGTCCTAATTAACCCAAGACTAACGGAATTCACTAAAATATTGTCTAAAGCAAGTTCTTGAGACAACGTTTTACTTAAATTTAAAAGGCCAGCCCTTGTTGCTGCTGTCGCTACCATGTGACGCTCAGGTTCTTTTGCCAACGTTGCATTAATATTAATAATCCGTCCGCCGCCTCTTTTTACAAGGTGTGGATGAGCTGCACGAATGGCATAAATGATAGCAAAGTATTTTAGTTGAATTTGTTCTTGCCACTGTTCATCTGTAATGTCAAAAAAGTAGCCCATCACACTTTGTCCGGCTGCATTCACTAAAATATCAATCCCATTAAATTTTTCTGCTGCGCCTTTAATAAATGAATCCACATCCGCTTTTGAGGTAACATCACAGGTTAATGCTAATATATCTTTTTCATCACCGAAGGAAAGTAAGTGAGTTTGAGCATTTTCTAAGCGCTCTTCGCTTCTACCGCAGATAGCTATTTTTGCACCTTCATCCAAAAACATTTCTGCTGTTTTTAAGCCAACACCCGACGAGCCGCCCATTATAACAGCAACTTTCCCTTTCAAACCTAAATCCATCTCATCACCCTCTTATAAAAAAAGTCCCTCTTCATGCTTTCATGTTGGATATGAGCATGATGTAAAGCCCACATCGTCCTAATTGATTAATACTGTAAATAGGGATTCTTCTGAATCCTCTATCCTTTTAATCCCACTTTCGGATGCTAATGAACTTCCACTTCTGCATCTGCCCAGCCTGGATCCGGATCTCCCCCCATTGCTTTACGCGCTTCAGGTTTCGGTGGTCCTGCAACCCCCCATTGATCCATTAGATGCGGCACACGTTTCCATACACGTGCTCTCCACTCGGACTCGTCTTCAATTGTTTCAAGATAGCATGTATACTCCATCACAAAACCACCTTGATCCTGGAAATAACAAAATATATTGTTTCCTGGTCCATGACGTCCAGGTCCCCATAATTCACTGTATCCGGCTTTTCGAACATTACTTATGCCACGCATTAGTTCATCGACTGTATCAACCTCGTATGCAATATGATTGACTGAAGCGTGCTCCCCCTGATTAAACGCAATAGAATGGTGTTTCCGATTGCACCGTAAGAAAGACATCTGGTGCTCGCTCCAATCCGTTACCTTAAAGCCAAGTACATCAGTATAAAACTCAACAATCATATCTAGATCTTTGGTATTCATAACAACATGGTTTAATTTCACAGGATCCACATTCTTCTTATTCCAAATGGACGTATGGACTTCCACCCAAGCTGAAAGCTCTATCACACGATTTTCCGGATCCAAAAACCGAAGACCATACCCGGCTCCTGCTTCATCCAAATATCCTGGTTGTTGGATAATACGTACATCTTTGGCTTTTAAGATTTCAGCTGCACGATTGACTGCGTTATTATCAACCATCCCAAACGATATGTGATGTAAACCACGCTTATCCCCTTTATGAAGGCTTAAAATATGATGTTCTGGTCCAGCACCACGAAAATAAATTTTATTGCTTTCTTCTTCCGGCACATCGACTCTATCTAGACCCCAAATCTTTTCATATAGCTCTACTTGTTCGTCAAAGTTGGGGGTAATTAGACCAATATGTCGTAAATGAGTAATTCCAAGCATGTTTATACCTCCAATGAAATAGGTATCACCTAGATTAGTTAGCGCTTTCATTCAATCATTAACAGAAAAGAGAGCTGCATATTTCCAACATGCAACGCTCTCTTCTGTTTACGTAACTAATTCTTAATGATCGCTTCTCTTTCCTTTGCACGTTGTATCCTTACCTCTTCCAATTCGCTGCCTTCTGGGTACGTTGGCAAGTTCGGCTTTACCGCTCCAAGCATAACGAGCATGCGAGCCTCCTCTTTCCCATCATTTCTGATTCCCCGATAAACTCCTGGAGGGCTGCTGATACAGTCTCTGGCATTCAATTTAATTTCATGGACTTCACTATTGCTGTCTTCCTGAATCAATGCCGTAACGTCTCCCTCTAGAATAAAAAATACTTCTTCTACATCATCGTGGAGGTGTAACGGTCCGATACATCCTGGAGGAAGCACCATTGTACTAAGCGTAAAATGTTCCCCAGTAATTACATTTGTATCATTATTCGCAGTTGCACCGCGTCCAATATATCTCATTTGCGCACGTCTATAAGCTGGATCAATTTCCTCTTGAAACTTTAATACGTTCCAATCAAGTGTGCGATCTTGCAAGCGAGCTACGTATTTTTTTTCAAATTCTTTAATGGAAAACGTTTCTTTTGTCATTTTTAAACCCTCTCCTTCATTCATTGATTGCAAAACAATATGTTTTATATGTGAAACATTGTTTTACTTATGAATTAATTCTAAATTGGGAACAACCATGTTGTCAAGAATATTTACAGAAAATTAAAAAGTGTTTTAATAGTAAAACATTACTGCAAATCCAAAAGGACCATAGAAAGCTAATTGCTGAAAACAGGCTATCATTATCCAAACAAAAAAAGAGTGGGTATCTTAAAACGGATACCCACTCTTTTATAAAATTATTAAAGAATTATCTACTGCTTTTTTAAAACACTCTTTTGACTGAAACCCATAAAACTTGATAGCAAATGGGAAGTTTCCAGTACTTTCGGCAAAGCTATTTTATCCATAAAATCTTCTTGGTATGCTGATTCTGTCGCTACTACATTCAACGCCGCTAAAATTTCTCCATTTTTAGTGAAAATCGGTGCTGCAACAGAACGGATACCCGGATGGAATTCCCCACTTGTTATCGCGTATCCATCTTGTCGTATCGTTTCTAGTTGCTTTTGAAACTCACTTGGTACTGTTAACGTCCTGTCTGTAAAAGGCGTTAGATTTGAGGTATGAAACAATTGCATCAGCTTTTCTTTTGATTGAAAAGCAAGGAGTAATTTTCCATTGGCCGTTGCGTGAGCCGGGAGTCTCAAACCTATATTCACATTAACCGCGGATACTCCCCTGATCGGCGCACTCCCTACATATACCACTTCTGGCCCATCTAAAATTGACAAATGACAAGAAGCACTGACTTCATCACGTAAAGTTTCCATGTAAGGCTGAGCAATTTCCGGGAATTTTAAACTGTTTACATAGCTGAAACCTAATTCAAGTACTTTTGGGGTTAATTGATATTGTTTTGTATTTTCATCCTGAGACAGGTACCCCATCTGTTGAAGTGTAAATAATAAACGATACGGTACCGTCCTGCTTACACCAAGCTGTTTTGCTATTTCTGAAAGCGATAAACTCGGTTGTTCTTCGTTAAAAAGCTTAATAATCTCCAACCCTCTTACTAATGAATTGGCACTATACTTTTCTTTCTCTCCACTCGCCATTCAAATATTCCTCCTGGTATTATTATTCTAATTCCCTAGCTTCTCAAAAAATGTGGGGAAGTTTTTATCAACTTTATTATTCATTTTCACCCTAAAATAAATAAAAAGTTAAATCAAGCTAAATAAGCTCACTAACACTCATCCCTCATCAATAAAAGAAACTATAGTCTAACTTGCATTAACCGAATTAATCATTTTTCAGTAACTTATTGTTTTATATGGGAAACACTATTTATCGTAAATTATAGTTTTTTCAGAATTCAAGGTCAATGAATTTAATTTTGTATTTTGAACCACAACTTATTTTATAAATAGAATTACTTTAAGTTATTAGAACTTTCCACACATAAAACACACCAATTGGAGAGAAGATTTAAAAATATACAATTGACAAACTATTCTAATTATTCTATCGTTAAAAGTGCTTTTATTTTCAAAATACAAAACTTTGTTTTGCCTATAAAACATAATGATTGTAATCTTATAGTTTGGCGAAGAAAGATTTGAAGATTGGAGGGAAACTATTTTAATAATTGAATCATGTAACTCAACGTTTTTTATAAAACTTGTTCGCTTTTCTTTAGATTTGTAAGCGCTTTAATTCGTTTAAAAGGAGAGGATAGTATGTTAAAGGGGCAAAAAAGGTGGCTATACATCGTTGTACCAATTTTTTTCTTTTGGTTCTTTGGACAAATCGATAAGGTTGGCATCTCCGTCATTCAAACAGATCCAGAATTCTTGAACGCACTCGGTATAACAGGTGAAGATAAAAATGCCAAAATCGGTCTTCTAACGTTTGTCTTTACAATTGCTTATGGTGTATCAAACCTTTTTTGGGGCTTCATTATTGATAAATGGGGTGCACGAAAAACAGCTATTGCAGGATTAGTTGTTTGGACTCTAACAATGATTGCATCAGGTCTCTCCACTTCCTATGAAATGTTTTTAGCAAGTCGTATTATTCTTGGTTTTGGTGAAGGAATGATGATTCCTGTATCTGGTAAATTTATTTCTGCGTGGTTTAACAAGCGAGAATTAGGACGTGCTCAGGCATCATGGCTTGCGGGGAACTATTTAGGGCCAGCTGTTGGGGCAATTGGATTGGTGCTTATTATTTCAGCACTCCACTGGCAAGCGGCCTTCTTTATGCTCGCATCGTTCAACTTAATTATTAATATTCCTATGTTTATCTTCCTTACACGAAACACACCAGAAGAACATTCTCGTATCACTAAAGATGAACTGGCTTTTATCCGTCAGACCGATGATGAGGAAATTGAAAATATTTCGTCTGAAAATAAGAGCTTTGCCCAAGATTACCGCTTTTGGGTGGTCTGGCTGGGTATGATTGTATGTTCTTTCCTTTTTTTCGGCATCAGTATTTGGCTCCCAACATATCTCATTGAAGCAAAAGGATTTGATAGTGAGGGAATGTCGAGCAT
>NZ_JABMCR010000147.1 GCF_013179555.1 Bacillus haikouensis | reverse complement strand
TAATAATTGTCAGGGTTTTCACAGAGGTGAAGCCTTCACCAGCTTCACCGGCAGAACTAAATCCGTAGACGATACCCGCGATTCCAACAGAAGACAGAATGATCGACCATATATCCACTCTCGGCCTTGTCACTTCTCCTACATTTTGCAGGTACTTCCATGCGAACAGGATAGAGAAAATCGAGAAAGGAATGACAGTTATAAATAACCAGCGCCATCCAAGTATATCTACGATTACGCCTGACAGGGTCGGTCCGATCGCAGGAGCGAACATAATGACCAGTCCGAATGTTCCCATGATTTTACCACGGACTTCAGGCTTGTAAATAAGTAATATTGCATTCATGATGACTGGAATTAACAAGCCTGTGCCGACAGCCTGGATCATTCGCCCTGCTAAAAGCATGGGGAAATTCATTGCTGATGCAGCGATTGTCGTTCCTAATAAGAATATAGTCATGACACCAATAAACATCTGCCTGGTCGTGAACCATTGGATCAATAAGGCTGATATTGGCATCAATACACCCATCACCAGCATAAAGCCTGTTGCCAGCCATTGAACAGTCGGTGCTTTCACCCCGAACACATGCATTAATTCGGTTAATGCTATATTCAATAATGTCTCATTCAAGACGGCGAAGAAGGCACCGATCATAAAGGTGATCATTATTGCTTTTGAATTTATTTTTGATTCCATTTTAAACCTCCATTTTCTTTCGAATAATGACCTTACTATAATCCCCTATTAAAGGGATTGTGTCCAGGGTTTCCCCTTGAATTCATATAAAAAATAAAATCAGAATGTACAAAGGTATAAACATTTGTTTGTACTATGATCTGAATGCCTTTTATAGTTTATAAGAAAAAATGGTAAACTACAATCATGTAATTGTCATGTTACAGGGGAGGGAAGATACATTACATGTCAGATTCAACGAAAGATACATACAATCAATTAGCAGAAACCTACCAGAAAGATATCGATCAAGCAAGTCCTTATAATGCGTATTATGAACGGCCGGCAATGCTTGCCGAACTGCCCGAGGATCTGAAAGACAAATCGATCTTGGATGCAGGCTGCGCCGCCGGCTGGTACACCGAGTATTTTGTTCAACAAGGAGCGAGAGTCACCGGAATCGACCTTAGCCCGGAAATGATTAAAGCAGCTAAAGTGAGGGTAGGAGACCGAGCGACCTTTCTATGCCAAGACCTTCAAACACCTTTGCCTTTTAAAGACGATTCGTTTGATTATATCATCAGCTCGCTTACTCTCCACTACTTTGAAGAATGGGAAGACACCTTCAGAGAGTTTCACCGGGTATTAAAACCCGGCGGTACGTTTCTATATTCCATCCATCATCCGTTCATGGACTTTTCACGAAATAATTGCGAAGATTATTTTAATATAGAGACAATCACTGAAACATGGAAAAAGCCCCATATTACTATCGATGTGACCTTCTTCAGAAAACCATTGGAACGGATCGTTCAAGACACAGCCTGCCATTTTATTCTTGAACGCTTGGTAGAGCCAAAGCCAATCGAAAGAATGAAATCAATAAAAAAGAAATCGTACGACTACCTAATGAAGAATCCACACTTTTTACTTATAAAGGCCCATTCAAAAAAGTCCCATTTATAGGGGCTTTTTTACATTCAGACTGGTTTTGAATATAATCAAGCAAATAACTTGATGAAATTCTTTTCATGTCTTACAATTATCTCGAATTAAGAATATATGCCTTTAAGGTATATACCTTAAACAATTAGAAAGGAAGATTATTAAAATGACAAAAGTTTTATACATCACGGCTCATCCACATGATGACACTCTATCTTTCAGCATGGCTGCTGGAAGTGCATTTATTGACACATATAAGGAAGCAAATCCTTCACATGAGGTTATCACGGTAGATTTATATAAAGAAGATATCCCGCAGATTGATGCAGATGTGTTCCGCGGGTGGGGCAAGCTCCAAACAGGAAAAGGATTTGAAGAATTATCAGATAATGAAAAAGCAAAAGTTGGCCGGTTATCCGAACTTGTGGATCAATTCGTTGACGCGGATAAATACGTATTTGTCACACCATTCTGGAATTTCTCATTCCCTCCTGTGATGAAGGCTTATATTGATTCTGTTTCAGTGGCAGGTAAAACATTTAAATACACGGAACACGGACCGGTGGGTCTCCTGACAGACAAAAAAGCACTTCACATCCAGGCCCGCGGAGGCATATATTCAGAAGGACCTGCGGCGCAGATGGAAATGGGTCACCGTTACCTTGACATCATGATGCAATTTTATGGAGTCCCTTCATTTGAAGGATTATTCATTGAAGGGCATGCTGCAATGCCTGAAAAAGCGCAAGACATCAAAGCAGACGGGATCTCCCGTGCAAAAGACTTGGCACACACTTTTTAAATTAGAAGAGTCAACTTAGGTTGGCTCTTTTTTTAATGGGAATATTAAAATAGCATCTTCTAAAGGTTGAATGAAAATCTACTCCAATTTCTAAAAGTGAAACACAAAATATGTTATTTAATGGTAACATGATGTGTATGGGATAGTTAAATTTAAGAGGAGTGAAGCTATGTCTAAAAAGAACTGGCTGGAAGTTGATCATTATTTCACAGCAAAACTACATAAACCCGACGAAGTGATGGAAGCTGTAATGAAGGCGAATGAAAACGCAGCACTTCCAGCGATTGACGTTGCACCAAATCAAGGGAAGCTGCTTCATTTGCTGGCAAGAATGAAAGGTGCCCGAAGCATTCTTGAAATCGGTACGCTTGGAGGTTACAGCACCATCTGGATGGGGAGGGCATTGCCTGAAGACGGGACATTAATCACACTCGAATACAGTGAAGAACATTCGCTCGTGGCTCGTGAAAATATTAAAATGGCCGGCCTTGAGGACAAAATAACGGTAATCGTTGGGGAGGCACTCGAGACATTGCCGACCTTGAAAGACCATAAATTCGATTTTATTTTTATCGACGCTGACAAAAAAAATAACCCGCACTATATTAAATGGGCTATCCAACTTTCCACCCCGGGTGCCGTAATTATGACAGATAATGTCGTTCGCAGTGGAAAGGTGACTGATGCAGCCAGTGAGGATGAGAATATAAGGGGTATAAGGGAATTTGTGGAGTTACTGTCAAGTGACGACCGAATTGATTCAACGGTCATTCAAACAGTCGGTTCTAAAGGTTATGATGGATTTGTTCTTGGTATAGTGAGAGAATGACCAGTTGAATAGGAATTGCAATATCCGAAGTCTACTATTCTTAATGAGTATGCATTTTAGAAGATGTATACATTTGTAATGAATAAAGTACTATTTAACTTTACTTTTCAACCTTTTCAATGAGTTTCTCATCGTATGAATCTACTTTCCTCCATTCTAAATTAGAGATGACAAATAGAGTTAACGAGCTTACTGTAAACTAATTTCTTGGCAATCAGAAAATTTGAAAACACTATTCAGACATGTCACAATTAATCCATATTGGTTTTTATCGGCAAAGGAGATGAGGATATGAATGTAGCAGTAGTAGGTGCTAATGGAAAAATCGGAAAACACTTGATCAAACTATTACAGGAAAGCGAGGAGTTTTCTCCTCGGGCAATTGTAAGAAAAGTAGAACAAGCCGAATCTTTTCAAAAAGAAGGTATTCAGTCCTCGCTTATTGACTTAGAAGGCACAGTCGAGCATATCGCTGAAGGGCTGGATGGAGCCCATGCGGTTGTATTTACCGCAGGTTCAGGCGGGAATACAGGTTCCGATAAAACATTGCTTGTCGATTTAGATGGCGCAGTGAAGACGATGGAGGCTGCAAAGCAGGCTGGAGTTGAGCGCTTCATCATTGTGAGTGCTCATCAAGCTCATCGACGTGAAAATTGGAACGAATCATTGAAACCGTATTATGCAGCGAAACATTATGCAGATAAGGCGTTGGAACAAAGTGGCTTAACCTATACGATCATCCGTCCTGGAGGACTATTGAACGAAGAGGGTACAGGCCAGGTTGCCGCAGCTGAAAATCTATCACGGGGTGCTATATCGCGGGAGGACGTGGCTAAAACGATCTTTGCTTCTTTAACTGAAGAAAAAACGTATAACACAGGGTTCGACTTGATTGCAGGAAACGATTCTATTGAAGAAGCTATTAAAAGAATCTAACAAAAAAGGAGCGATGATGCCAATCAACGCTCCTTTTGTAATGCAATCTGAATCAAATAAACCGGGTTCGTATAACGGAGAATACTTGCCGGGAAGTTAAAATTAATATGCAGATTCCCCCTTAAATAACCTGAATTAACATAGAATGATTCTATGTTAACATGGTAAGAACATAACTATTTTTAAGGGAGAGGAAATATGGAAGCTCTACTAACGGCCATCATGCTTTTAATCATTCTAATTTCAGCGGTTTTATTTCGGATCCTTTTCTTAGTGACAGCAATACATAAGAGAATTGCAACTATTACCCTCAAACCTGATAAGGCGAGAGAAGCTTATGAAAAATACTTGTCCGGGAATAATAGAACGGACTAAATGAAAAGTAAGTTTTGTAAAAAAAGCAAAGAGACATTATTACCCATTGGAATCCCACGCAATTTATTTTAAGTACAGTAAAATTGGGATGCATATAAAAGAGGAGTGTAAAACGTGCAAACGCAAACGAAATTTAACGTCGAGGGTATTGAATTTGAATGGAATATAGGCAAAGGCCAATTCTCATACGAGGGACAAGATGCAGTTCTTTTCTGGATTTCCAGTGCGATGAAGATGTTCTTTGATACGATAGAAGAGGTGTCTGGTGAAGAAGCTGCAAACTTAGTTCTGGAAACAACGGGTTACAGGCAGGGCCTTGTAGTAGGAGAATATTTTGAGAACTTGAAACATGTTGGAGCTGAGGAGGCTGCGAAGTTAATCGGGCTTACCTACGCTTCTGCAGGCTGGGGCCAAATATCCAGTCATCAATTAGATATTGAAGCTAAAACTGCAACAATCATTCTTAAAGACAGCTGGGAGCATAAGATCAACGTAGCTCAGAAAAAAAGAGAGGGAGGAAAGTTCCTTCCAGCACATTTTGCCGGAATTTTTACCGGCTTACTTAAGGCAAACATTTGGTACAATGTAATTCAATACCAGCTAAATGGTCATGAGTACACAAAGGTTGAGTACTTCCCCTCAGATATTACCGCTCATAACAATGTCCATGAACTCTCACGTAAAAGGGAAACTGAGCAAATCAGACAATTAGAGGCGCTGGTGGAAGACAAAACGAGAGATCTTAAAGAACTGGTAAAAGCCCTATCTTCCCCAATCATACCTGTTCTTGAAGGGGTAGTTGTCGTTCCGCTACTTGGTAAATACGATGACGAACGTGCTGAGGATCTTGTCTATAAAACTTTGAATAAACTGCCTTCCTATAAAGCTAACTATCTGATCCTGGATTTAACGGCAATTGACAATGACATGGATGACCATACAACAAGCCTTATAGAGAAAATTGGTAGTGCTGCATCACTAATTGGAACAAGCACGATTCTTGTGGGTATCTCAGCGCGACTCGGCGCTCATATTGCCCAAACGGACATTGACTTCTCCACGTTTGAATGTTTTAAAACCCTTCAGCACGGTATTCATTTTGCACTTGCGCAGGCGGGACGAAAAATTGTATAGACTTATATCAGAGACTTCTTGTCAAAGAAGTCTTTTTCCATGATGAAAGATGAAGCGTCCGCAGATGGGCAGGTTATTCTAATAAAGAAAGGTCAAAAAGGGAAGGACAATTTAAGGGTTATCTTTCATTAGGAGATACATTCGATAATGAAGTGTATGTTTGACTTCCCCCGTGATCCCATCCCAACTTCATGATAAAAAGGATCAAACCACATCCCCTGTGATTTGATCCTTTCAGATTCTCCTTTATCTTTTTATAAACATTTGAGTCCAGTAATGACCGTACGAACCTCCCTTTACATATCCGACCCCGATTTCTGTATAAGCAGGAGATAGAATGTTTTTTCTATGTCCTTCACTGTTCATCCATGCCTCTACTACTTCAGCTGGGGTGCTTTGTCCAGCTGCAATGTTTTCACCAGCAGTTTGATAGGAAAGGCCGAAGTCTTTCATCATTTGGAATGGAGAGCCATAAGTCGGAGAAGTATGACTGAAATAGTTCTTGTCAATCATATCCTGAGACTTATATCGTGCAACTCTAGATAGTTCCCAATTTTCTTTAAGTGGTGACAGGCCGGCTTTTGCGCGTTCTGCATTCACTAACTTCACCACTTCGTATGTATAATCCTGAGCTTTTTGATCTCCCCCTGGAATCGAAATCGTTTGTCCAGGATAGATAATATTCGGATTATTCAATTGCGGATTGGCATCAATCAGTTCTGATACTCCTACCTGATGCTTTACTGCAATTTTCCACATCGTGTCTCCATATTTAACAGTGTAAGTTCCTGCAGCAGATACTTCCGAACCATTTCCAAAACCGGTGACTAAAGTGACGGACAACAATAAGATAAACAATCGTTTTAAAGTTTTCATAGTTCTATTGAAATATAATACTGGAAACGTTTAAACAGGTAGTTGTTACCATGACTTCCGAACCCTCTACTAATCAGTATCTAGTAATATTTACTAGTATTAAAGTTGATCAATTTAAGGAATATACTTCCAATTAATGAACGGAGATTGGTATACTATAGATGATGGGGAAATTAAGAATAACTAGGACGATATTTTTAGAATAACTAAACGATATAGAAGAATGTTTTTCCGGTTGGGATTTTTCTTGTATTTCTGAAGTACTGAAAGCTTTGGCTGAAACGTATGGTGAAAAAAGAGAGAGCGTGCTCATGCTCTCTTTCATCGTATTGACTTCAAACATTTAAATGTTAAAGGCACTACTAATGTACGAAATAAGGAAGGATGAAAATAATGAACTGGTTATCCGCTTCAGATTTCCTTGCCCCCGCTAACCCTTATGCGGCCTTATTATTCGGGCTGATTTTCACAGCGATCATGTCCACAACCCTTTGGATTGAAACAAAGCAAAAACGCATTCTTTTGGTGGCTGTAATATCAGGGGTTGTCACGACGTTTGCAGGTGTAGGGGTTTTGAAGTTGATAGGGTTTTATTAAGGTGAAGTTGTATGGAACAAAAACCGTATGATGTTTTATTGTTTGATCTGGATGATACATTATTCAATCATTCCCATTGCTTTAAGAAAGCTGTAAAGGAAATAGTTATTGATCATAAAAACCTGAAGCACCTTGATGGGGAAGAATTCTTTACATCTTTTCTAAAAAACAACAACAAACTTTGGAATGAGTTCCAGACTAAGGAACTTTCATTTCAGGAATTCTCTCTGAAAAGGTTAATGATGACCTTCAATCAATTCTTTGTGAGCATAAGTCATGAAGAAATAAGAAGAATCAATGAAAATTATCATGAGAATTATTTAAGGAATATCGTACCCGATCCGGAAATGAATAAATTTTTGAAGCAATTGGAAGATACTTATCAGATGGGGATTGTGACGAATGGCACCAGTTATAATGCTTATAAGAAAGTTCGTCGCCTGGGATTAGATAAATACTTCAAGAAGGGGCATATCATCATTTCAGAAGAAGCAGGGCACAGCAAGCCACATCCCCAAATCTTTAACTATGTCCTGGAACGGTTCAAGATCAACCCTGAAAAAATGCTATTCATAGGAGATAACTATTATACTGATATTTGTGGAGCCCATTCAGCAGGGATGGATACTTTATGGGTCAACCATTTTGATGTGGATCCACCTTTGGAATATGTGCCGACATATTATGTGAAGAACATATTTGATGTAAGAAAAGTAATTAGAATTATATAAAGAAACCGCAGCAGTGTTTTCAAACTGCCACGGAACAATGGTTACTGATTATTGATCTTATCATGAAATTCTTTTAGCTTGTTTTTTGTATCCTCTGACAAGGATTTTAGATTTTCGATGTCTGGATTATCCTTTTTTGCTTCTGCAATTAAAGGATAGAGGCTTTGTTCAATATTCTCGTAATCTTCGGGGTGATTTTCTTCTATTTGTTTTTCGATTTCATCCCATTTTTCTTCAATCATCTTACCCTGCTCATTCAATTTCTGTGTATCTCCGGATGCATTTTTCAAAGACATCGATAACTCTTCTACTGAGTTTGTGGTTTCCTCGAGACCTGCTGAGAGTTGATCCTGTTTTTCGCTATCACCAGTATCATCCATTTTTTCCCCATCACCAGATGCCGGCTCTGTATCCTCTGCAGGTGTCACTTCTTTTACTTCGTCTGCATTGTCAGTTCCGCCGCATCCTCCGAGAAATAGGCCGCCAATTAAGATAAAGCTGAACAACTTAGTGTTTTTCACATTATGACCTCCTTTACCTGTTTATGTCCATTTTTCCCAATAATATCGATACCCAAACGAGGTAAATGGACTCAAGTAAACAGTTGAGAGAATCAGACCATTCTATAAGAGATCTGTAAAGATGGAATTTACAAGGAAAAATTGAAAGGATTTTCAAAATGAATCGAATCGATCCTGCTTCAGCTGCAAAATTATTTACTCAAGAAAACTTTTCTCCGGGCGCAATCGTCTTATTAGGAGGAAGTGTAGTGAGAGATGAAGCCACTTTCACTTCCGATCTGGATATTGTTGTGATTGATGATAAAGTTAGTTCTGCATATAGGGAATCATTGATTGCGTACAAATGGCCCATTGAGGTTTTCGTCCATAATGAGAAAACTCTGCATCAATACTTCATGAAGGATTGTGAAAGGGCCAGACCCTCCTTGCCGAGGATGGTCGCTGAAGGAATCATCATTCAGGACAATGGGTCAGGAAGCACATTAAAGGCAGCAGCAGAGAAGTTATTGAGCGCCGGCCCCCAAGAGTGGGAGCCATCCACAATCATGTTGAAAAGGTACTTTTTAACTGATCTGCTTGATGATTTTATTGGAAGCACACATCAAGGAGAAAGTATTTTTATTGCGGGGAGTCTTGCCGAAGCATTGCATGAATTTGTTTTACGGACCAACCGAAGATGGATAGGTTCTTCCAAATGGATTGTGCGTGCATTGAAGGAATACGATAAAGCATTTGCTGATAGATTCGTTGACTGTTTCGAGACCTTCTTCAGAACAGGAGATAAACAAGCAGTCGTAGAACTGGTGGATACAGTGCTACAGCCACATGGAGGCAGGTTGTTTCATGGTTTTTCATTAGGGAAGCAGCAGTGATGAATTGAAGAGTGATAACCGGAAGGCGAGGTGATGACTGTGACCACACTTCTTGTCGTATTAGGATGTATTTTCAGTGTGCTTGCAGTGGGTTATTTAGAATAGTATATACCTGGAGATTTCTGAAACCGGGAAATGTGTGTAATATATTGTTTATATACAAAGAAACTGAGCATTTATAAACTGCGCAGTTTTCTTTGTTTATTTATAATATAATCTAATTGTAATATTTGTGACATTTCATTCTTAAAATACAGACCATTGATGTCGTGTATGCTGTCAGAATTGACTGTAAAGAACAATGACCTCTTCATGTACTTTGCTATTAAACTATATAAATTAAAATTCTGAGAAGGAATTATCGAATTTTCCGAGCATTTTTTTCACGTGATGATGTTCATTACTTATACTGAATTAACACACTTGTAAAATAATGGTAACCTGTTACTTGAATCCCTGTAATAAAATTAAATCATACCAGCAAAGGGGGCGGAAGAATGAAAGAGACTATTTATAATGAAGAGGAATTACTTAAAATGCTCGACTCACTCTTAAGGGAACCTGATGGATTCTGGACAGCGTTTTATCTTGATCGTAAAAAGGGAATTCCGTTTTTCAAAAATGTGCCTGATGAAAACCTGGTCAGTTACCTCAGCAACGGTTTATTAACTTCGGGCAAAGTATTGGAACTGGGATGCGGTCCAGGGAGAAATGCCATTTACTTAGCATGGAACGGATGGGAAGTGGATGCAGTTGATGTATCTGAGACATCGATCCAATGGGCAAGAGAACGTGCAGCGGATAGTGATGTCTCAATTCGTTTTATACATAAAAATATATTTGATTTAGACATTGAAGCAGGGGGGTATGATTTAGTTTACGATTCAGGCTGTTTTCATCATATCGCTCCTCACAGAAGATTGAGCTATACGAAATTAATCAACAAAGCTTTAAAGAAGAATGGTCACTTTGCACTCACTTCGTTTGTTCCAGGCGGCAAGCTGGGAGGTGCAGAGATGACCGATTGGGATGTGTACAGAACAGGATCTCTCCAAGGAGGTCTGGGGTACGACAAGACGAAATTAGAACAGATATTTTCAGATTTTGACTCAGTCGAAATCAGGAAAATGATGGACATGGATGAAAATCAACAAATGTTCGGAATTTCCGAATTGATTACAGCATTATTCCGAAAGAAATAGAAAGAAAAAACGTTCAGAACGGTGCTTCCCCCCAAAAGTTTGAGTTTCTATTATGCAGCTGATTGGCTGGAGTGAGTTCGATATTCAACAGGACTCATCCCAGCCAATCTTTCTTTTAACCTGTCATGATTGTACCAGTGAATATATTCATGAATTCGGCTTTTTAAATCTTCATAGCCTATTAGTTCTTCACCATAATACATTTCTTGCTTTAAAACCCCAAAGAAATTTTCCATCGAAGCATTGTCTGCACAGGTTG
>NZ_JABMCR010000146.1 GCF_013179555.1 Bacillus haikouensis | reverse complement strand
ATGAGGAAAAACAGGTAAACGAACAAATGTTCTTGTGTTATAGTAAGTATAGAACATTATAAACCCGTTCAGTAAGTTCAGATACGGGCAGAGAAGTTCGAAAGGGGAATGTTCGTGGCCAACCAGACACAGTCCATGGCTTACAATGATGATGCAATTCAGGTTTTAGAGGGCTTGGAAGCCGTTCGAAAAAGACCTGGTATGTACATTGGCTCTACTGACTCCAGAGGGCTGCATCATTTAGTATATGAAATTGTAGATAATGCAGTAGATGAAGCACTAGCAGGCTTCGGTAATGAAATCACAGTCACCATACATAAAGATAACAGTATTTCTGTTCAAGACAGAGGTCGCGGAATGCCTACCGGTATGCATAAAATGGGAAAACCTACGCCTGAGATTATCCTGACAGTCCTTCACGCAGGTGGGAAATTCGGTCAGGGAGGGTACAAGACAAGCGGCGGACTCCACGGGGTCGGGGCTTCCGTTGTCAACGCGTTGTCTGAAAGGCTTGTCGTTACGATAGAAAGAGACGGCATCAAATATGAACAGCGTTTCTTTAAAGGCGGAAAGCCAGAGACGACGCTTGAAAAAATCGGCAAAACAAAAAAAACGGGAACTCTTATACACTTTAAACCAGATCCCGACATATTCAGTTCGACCACTTATAATTATGATACGTTATGTGAACGTCTAAGAGAATCAGCCTTCTTGTTGAAGGGGTTGAAAATAGAAATCATAGATCAACGGCACGACCAAAAAGAAGTATTCCTTTATGAAAGCGGCATACAGGCCTTCGTGCAATATTTAAACGAAGAGAAGGACAGCCTTCATAACGTTGCGTTTTTTGAAGGTGCGAACCACAGCATCGAAGTGGAATTCGCATTCCAGTTTAATGATGGATTCTCCGAAAATATCTTATCGTTCGTCAACAATGTCAGGACTAAAGACGGCGGGACTCACGAAGCAGGAGCTAAAACAGCAATGACAAGGGTCTTCAATGAGTACGCCCGTAAAGCGGGAATCCTAAAAGATCGCGATAAGAACCTAGAAGGGACGGATATCCGCGAAGGCCTTGCAGCCATAGTGTCAGTCCGCATCCCGGAAGAATTGCTCCAATTTGAAGGTCAGACGAAAGGAAAGCTGGGAACAAGCGAAGCCCGTTCTTCAGTGGATTCCGTTGTTTCAGAACATCTTCTTTATTTTCTTGAAGAAAATCCGGAAACAAGTTCACTGCTGATCAAAAAATCAATCAAAGCCGCACAGGCACGCGAGGCAGCCAGAAAAGCACGAGAGGATGCACGCAACGGGAAAAAACGTAAACGTTCCGAGACTGTATTATCAGGGAAACTGACTCCTGCTCAATCAAGAAATCCGCAGCGTAATGAACTGTATCTGGTGGAGGGAGATTCTGCAGGAGGTTCTGCAAAGCAGGGACGCGACCGTAAGTTCCAGGCAATCCTTCCGCTGCGTGGGAAAGTCATCAACACTGAAAAGGCGAAACTGCAGGATATCTTCAAAAATGAAGAAATCAATACCATCATCCATGCGATTGGTGGCGGGGTAGGACCAGAATTCAACGTTGAAGACATCAATTACGACAAAATTGTGATCATGACAGATGCCGATACGGACGGGGCGCATATCCAGGTTCTGCTCCTTACCTTCTTCTACCGCTACATGAAACCGCTTGTGGAAGCAGGAAAAGTGTATATCGCCCTTCCTCCGCTATTTAAAGTGAGCAAAGGAACAGGAAAGAAAGAAAAGATTGAATATGCCTGGACGGATGAAGAACTTCACGGCGCCATGAAAAAAATCGGCAAAGGCTATATGATCCAGCGCTATAAAGGACTCGGTGAAATGAATGCTGATCAATTATGGGAAACGACTATGGATCCTGAAACCAGGGCCCTCATCAGGGTACGAATTGATGATGCTGCTCGTGCTGAACGGCGTGTTACGACATTAATGGGTGATAAAGTCGAACCCCGCCGTAAGTGGATAGAAAGCAATGTAGCATTTGGCTTGGAAGAAGACGGCAGTATATTAGAGAATGAAAACATCACGGTCGCAGAGGAGGGGTAAAACATGACAACTGTAGAAAGATATCAAGATTTGCCTCTTGAGGAGGTACTTGGCGACCGGTTTGGAAGATATAGTAAATATATTATTCAAGAACGTGCCTTACCAGATGCGCGGGACGGGCTGAAACCCGTTCAGCGACGGATCCTTTATGCCATGTATGTAGATGGAAACACACAGGAAAAAGGTTTCCGTAAATCAGCCAAAACAGTCGGTAATGTAATCGGCAACTATCACCCTCATGGTGATACTTCCGTTTATGATGCCATGGTTAGAATGAGCCAAACATGGAAAGTGCGGAACTATCTTGTTGAAATGCACGGAAATAACGGAAGCATCGATGGCGATCCGCCTGCTGCCATGCGTTATACAGAAGCGAGACTTTCAGCTATTTCAATGGAATTATTGCGTGATATCGATAAGAGTACGGTCGAATTCATCCCTAACTTTGATGATACTTCAAGTGAACCGACCGTTCTTCCTTCCCGTTTTCCAAATTTGCTGGTGAATGGTTCGACGGGTATATCGGCAGGATATGCAACTGACATCCCGCCCCACCATTTGGGTGAAGTAATCGATGCAGCCATCATGCGCATCGAAAAGCCACAGAGTTCAGTCGATGATCTAATGACTGTCATTAAAGGGCCCGATTTCCCTACCGGCGGAATCATCCAAGGCGTTGACGGCATTAAAAAAGCGTACGAGACCGGCAAAGGAAAAGTCGTTGTACGCGGCAAAGCTGACATCGAAAATATACGCGGAAGCAAGCAGCAAATCGTCATTACTGAAATTCCTTATGAAGTGAACAAAGCGAACCTAGTAAAGAAGATGGATGAATTCAGATTGGACCGCAAAGTGGAAGGGATTGCCGAAGTTCGTGATGAGACCGACCGCGAAGGGCTCCGGATCGTCATCGAATTGAAAAAGGATGCAGATGCCAATGGCGTCTTGAATTATCTTTATAAAAATAGCGATTTACAAATTTCCTATAACTTCAATATGGTGGCAATCCATAACCGACGCCCTGAACTTATGGGGCTTAGACAATTATTGGACGCATATATTGTGCATCAAAAAGAAGTGGTAACGAACCGCACGAAGCATGACTTAAAAAAAGCAAGAGATCGACAGCATATTGTTGAGGGATTAATGAAGGCTCTATCTATCCTTGATGAAGTTATCGCTACGATCCGTGCATCTAAGGATAAAAAAGATGCGAAGAACAACTTAATCGAGCACTACAATTTCACTGAAGCCCAGTCAGAAGCAATCGTGAGTCTTCAGTTATACCGATTGACCAATACAGACATTACTGCTTTAAGGGATGAAGCAGAAGAGCTTCGGAAATTGATAGCGGAATTAACAGCGATAGTGGAAAGTGAAAGTAAGTTGTTAAGTGTCATCAAAAAAGAACTAAAAGCAATCAAAAAACAATTTGCAGATGCGCGACGTACGCAAATTGAAGAAAAAATTGAAGAGATCAAAATCAATCTTGAAGTATTGATTGCCAGTGAAGACGTCATGGTGTCAGTCACCCGTGATGGATACATCAAGCGTACAAGTCTTCGATCATACGCAGCATCTAATGGTCAGGACCTTGCCATGAAAGAGACGGACAGGCTGCTTGCACAGTATGAGATGAATACCACGGATGTTCTTCTGGTCTTCACCAATAAAGGGAACTATATATACTGCCCTGTGCATGAATTGCCAGACATCCGCTGGAAAGACCTTGGCCAGCATGTAGGGAATATCGTCCCAATTGATCGTGATGAACAAGTATTAAAGGCGATTCCGATTAAGGAATTTGATGAAGGAAAATACCTTCTGTTCATTACCAGAAACGGCATGACCAAGAAATCTGAACTGTCCCAATATAAAGCGCAGCGATATTCCCGCCCTCTAGTGGGAATCAACCTCAAAGGCGATGATTCTTTAGTGGACGTCCATCTGACCGATGGAAGCCAAGATCTCTTCCTGGCAACATACATGAGCTATGGTTTATGGTTTGCAGAAGAAGATGTAAGTATCGTCGGTCCTAGAGCTGCTGGAGTCAAAGGGATCAATCTTAAAGATGATGACTTTGTCGTTTCAGGTAAAGTGATAAGTGATCATGTAAAAGAATACGTATTGCTGGTCACTCATCGCGGCGCAGTGAAAAAGATGAAGCTATCAGAGTTTGAAAAGACTACCCGTGCCAAACGCGGAGTCATTATGCTCAGGGAACTTAAATCAAATCCCCATCGAGTCGTTCGGATTGAAGTGGTCAAGGATACTGAAATGGTTGAATTGATAACGAAGAAAGGAAAGACCGAAAATATAAAGGTATCGGATTTGCGAGCAAATGACCGGTATTCTAACGGATCATTCGTGATTGATGAAGCTGAAAGCGGTCCTGTTACAGAGACTTGGGTAAAATCTACTGAAAACGTTGAATGATCGGATAAAACGGCTAAGGACTCCTTAGCCGTTTTTTTAATGGGATAACAGCCATTCTATGTTGCAACAAGTACATTTCAACAGGAATACATTGTATAGTAAACGTATGAATATGCAAAATTGTTGTACAATCAAAACACATGATTGTACAACATTCAATATTTTTACATCAATATGAAATTTGCAATTGATAGAAAAATATTTATTTGATAGATTTAAAAAGTGTCATTTGGGGTAAACATACATAAGCTCATGCAATTTACATTTTATTACATACTGGAGGGCATTCATCTATGGAATTATTTAACACCATTATCGGTACGTTAAATGAGTATATGTGGTCATATATTCTTATTGCAGGTCTTGTGGGTCTTGGACTTTATTTTTCATTACGCACCAAGTTTGTACAGTTTCGATATATTGCTGAAATGGGGCGTTTATTGACAGATAAAACGACGATTTCAGCAGAGGGGAAAAGAGGAATTTCCTCATTCCAGGCATTCACAATCAGTACAGCATCACGAGTTGGAACAGGAAATCTTGCAGGTGTTGCAACAGCGATTGCCGGGGGAGGACCCGGTGCTGTATTCTGGATGTGGTTGATTGCTCTATTAGGAGGGGCGACCAGCTTCATTGAAAGCACGCTGGCTCAGATTTATAAAGTGAAAGATGGAAAAGATGGATTCCGCGGCGGTCCTGCTTATTACATGGAAAAAGGTCTGAACGCGCGCTGGATGGGAATTCTCTTCGCTGTTATTATTACTTTTTGTTTTGGATTAGTGTTTAATTCGGTACAATCCAATACCATTTCACTTGCAATGGAAGGCGCATATTCTTTTGACCGCTTAACTACCGGAATCATTTTAGCGGTACTGACGGCTCTCATTATCTTTGGAGGGATCAAGCGGATCGCTCATGTTACTCAGATACTGGTTCCTGTGATGGCAATCCTTTATATTATTCTCGCACTTTATATCTTGATCACTAATATTACGATGCTTCCCGATATGTTCGTTATTATTTTTGAAAGCGCATTTGGATTCAGGGAAGTTGTAAGCGGCGGAGTTGGAGCCGCTATTATGATGGGTATCAAACGAGGTCTGTTCTCAAATGAGGCAGGTATGGGTAGTGCGCCGAATGCAGCTGCATCTGCCGGAGTCTCACATCCGGTTAAACAAGGTTTGATCCAGACTCTTGGTGTATTCACCGATACAATGATCATTTGTACGGCGACTGCCTTTATGATCATTCTATCAGATCAATATACTGCCGGAATCGACGGTATTCAGTTGACCCAGGCTGCATTAAGCTTCCATGTCGGTCCATGGGCTGATACATTTGTTGCGATTGCAATCTTCTTATTTGCCTTCAGTTCCGTCATCGGTAACTATTATTATGGTGAAACGAATATTGAATTCATCAAATACAGTCCAGCTGCACTGTTAATCTATAGACTTGCCGTGATAGGTATGGTCGTCTTCGGTGCAGTCGTGAAGCTTGATGTCGTATGGGGACTTGCTGATTTATTCATGGGCCTCATGGCCATCATCAACCTTATCGCCATTACCTTGCTCACGAGAATTGCACTTGCTGCGTTAAAAGATTATCGTGCACAGAAGAAACAAGGAAAAGATCCTGTATTCTATTCCAACTCCATTAAAGGATTGAAGGGAATAGAAAGCTGGGATGAGAAACCGGTAACTAAATCAGAGAAACTATAATAATGGCAAAGACCAACTCATAAAAATTGAGTTGGTCTTTTTTACATACTTTTTCCTTATTTGGTCATGATAATAAAGAATTATCTGACCGAGGAGGGGACACTTTGCGTAAAGAGTTATTGTTTGCTTTTAGTACTTTTTTCATTTTATCTTTACAAGCGATCGCTGGAAATTTTTCAGAAGAAAATCATAGTGAACAGCCTGAGATCAATCAACTGACCGTTAAGTCCTACTCTAAAGATGTAACTGGAGATGGGAAAACAGATAAAATTGAGCTTAAAGCCATCCCATACTCACCTGATGCATTATTTTTAAAAGAAGTATGGGCTGAAATTACAACATCCAATGGCAGCGAAATGCGGATCGATTACGAGGGCGGCTATGAGCCTCAAATAAAGTATGTTGACCTAAACCATGACGGAATAAAGGATATGCTGTTTTCCACTGCAACAGGAGGCAGCGGAGGACTGTATTACATGGCTCTTCATACACTTGCTGATAATAAATTGCTTAATCTTGGTTTGCCAGAAGGACTTACGATTCAAGCTCAATTTCAAGACAACTATAAATCTGTTATCACATTCACCGATACCAATCAATCGTATACGATTGACTTAAGGGACCGTAAAGAAGAATATGAGCGTCTGGGCATCTATACCGACGGAAAATTAAATGAACCAATGGAATTGATTGTTAGCCCCTTAGCGTTTTTCGAACCTTCCAAAATCAAGGGGAAGACAGACAAGGGGTTAAAGGGGTACCAGCAGATCAGTGGAGCATACAAAGCTGACGGGATCGGCACGGCGGAGTCCTACTGGTATTACGAAAATGATAAATGGAATCTGGTTGAAATAAACTGGCAGGAGGATTCGCTGCAGAAGCACACAAGATAGGCGTTTGACATACACTGCTATAAGCCCAAATCTGAAGGAGGCTTATAAATGAGTGAATTCCATCCTGAGAAGTTAGCTGTCACCTATTTGCCGCCGGCTTCAATCTTCAATCCGATTGACAACAGAAAGTACACATTGACTCACTCTGATACAAATGGGCAACTATACTTAAGTATAGGTTCTCAGTATGATTTATCGAAAATAAACGCTCAAATGAGAGATGAAGTACTCGGGGAATGGCGGCGTGAACTTGGTCAATACACACTCTTCGGAAAAGTGTATGTAAGTGGAGGAGAGTTTGATGAGAAACTTTCTAAGGTTCGTTTCATGATTTTCAAAAAGGAAATTCCGCTTGCATTGAATGCTTTCGTAAATGGAGATAACGGATTTTATACGTATTATCCCTGGCTTCTTGATGCACCAGTTTATATTTATTTCGAATCTGTATTCAATGAGTTTAATCAAGTTATCTATTTCGGAACCCCAAGACAATACTTAGTGAAAATGAACCATGCATAAAGGGCTGAGATCTCTTTATGCATTTTTTTACTTTTACTAAAATCATTTTGGTTACAAAAGATAAAAAGAGGGTTTATTATGCGATTTATTCCAAAAAGCGAAGAGGTATAGTTTTCCTGTATATAAAAGATAAAAGCAAACATTTGTAAATATAATTAAAAATCATCCAATTAACAGAGTTGAGTTAAAGAATGGTATTATGTTAACTAAACCAAATAGGACCCGATACATAGAGACAGGAATCCAAACAGAATCACATTTTTTGATATATATTGATATATCCTGAGGATATAGGTTCCATTTGTCAGATCAACTGAAATCATCAATCAAACCGAATTTGATTTACAAAAACGACCGGCCGAAAGTGATCCAGATAAATCAACTAAGTTCTTTAAATAACAAGAAATTTTAAATTTCGTCTCAATATTAAGAGTATACTTTTGATATGAGACAATTTCAGCTATTTTTATTTAACTTCCTAGAATATATATTATGTTAACTAATAAAAAATAGCACTCTATTCTGTTATGAACAATAATTGTACTAGTATTTCCCTACATAAATGATTTTTTCGATAAAAATATCATGCTTCTTCTTTCTTCTAGAAGATTTTTTCCGTCTGATAATAACTTTCACTTTTGTAACTGGTAATGTTTCTTGGGTTCATTGTCAGATTCGTTCTCATTGGGTGCATTCCTTTCGGTTTTTATTGAATGAATAGTTCTTATAATTATTTACTTCGCCCTTGATCAAATCAACATTAACCCGTTGGTCGTTACGTAATTTGTTTCTTTTTCAATATTGTCCGTAACACCCCGCCACTACATCCTACTACAGTTGTGGTCAACAGTTCCCTTGTAGGATATCCTATCTAGCGGTCTAAGCGCCGGCTGACTATTTAGTCTAGCATTAAGAACCAAGAAACCGGAGCAGAAAGGACTAATTGAACTGTGAAATGCCAACAAGATAGAGCCTCAACATATAGCTCATGTGTCGTCGAGTTCCCCAGTTAAATAAATTAATCACAAACGAACGCCGCCAAAGGGGAACTTTAGCGGCGTTTTCTATTATTCAGAGATAAGCTGCAGTACATTCAGCTTATTTATTGATACCCAGGTAAGAAAGGGAATCTTTCACGGTGGCCATCGTAGGGATGGAAGGCAAATCTATATGCATGCTGGTTGCCTTCATAGCGAATTCAGGCCGTAAGCCCGTGACGATTGAACGTACACCAAGCATGGATAAAACGCTGGTTAGCTTAAAAAGATGATTAACGACGATATCATCAAAGGTATAAACCCCAGAGAAATCAATGATTAAATGATTAACGTTCTGGTCTTTTACCTTGACAGGTATAATCTCTAAAAATAATCTAGCTTTCTCCTCATCTATTTTGCCCGATAAAGGAAGTACGGCTATTTCGTTCATTAAAGGAACCAATGTTGCCGACAGTTCATTTATTTCTTCCATCAAGTCATTCTGTTTCTTCTCGGTCTCCTTTCTTTTTGTAATGTCCCTTACATATGTCTGAATTGCCTTTTTATCCCCAATCATGACAGGATGACAATATAATTCCACGTCTACTGCTGTTCCGTCCGATCGGTAGACCGTTTCTTCAATCACCTCTGCGGGCTGACCATAGGCGGATTGTATTCTCTGTCTAATGGAGGCTTTTGACGTTTCCTTGAAGATATCAAGGGGGCTCCCGCCAACTACTTCCTCTCTAGTGGTTTTAAAGAAAGTTTCAGCTGCCTGATTTATAAATATAATACGGTAATCGGTATGGATAATGAGTGGGTCAAGTGAATATTCCATAACCTCAAGATAATCTATTTCTGAAATTGTTTCCCTCAAAAACTTTCACTCCTTTCCACCTACGATACAGGTTATTTATTTTGTTAGCAAGGAAGTAGTTCCTGCGGGGATGAAGAGCATGATTCTGGTCCTGAACTCCTGATTTGCAACTAAAAAATCGTTGAATTTCTTTTTCTCATAACTGGAAAAAGACGTTCCTTCTGTACTCTAAGATAGAAGAAACGTCTTTAGTATTTGTGTTCAGTCATTCAAAATAAACTCATTTAAGTACTGACCGATCCTCACCATCATCTCATTTCCTGATGAATTATCTAATAATTTATCGATTAATACTGCCGCGTAAATCGTTTGATGTTTATAGCGCATAATGGCACAGTCATGTTCGACCCCGGGCAGCTCACCCGTTTTATATGCCGTATATACCAAATTACGATTCATACCGCCAAGGAGTTTCTGGCAAAATTGCTGATTATGCAGAATCCGGAGCGTTGATTTCCTGGTGTTTAGTTGAAACAGATCTTTGTTGTCTATAGCCTTTAAGCAGTTTACTGCATCGGCTGCGGAGATATGAATATCTGCCCCTGATTTCAGGGCATCAAAATCCATCAGTTTGCGATTTAATTTTGTATCGTGCAGGTTAAGCAATCTGCATTCTTCTCCTAATGTATTCTCAACTCCTCCTATATTCAACAAGACTGACTGATTGATTATATCTTGATTGTATTTGTTCATACGTTTTGAAGGTTTGCATCAGTTAAAGTTTGAAATTCTTATTCAATTAACTGGCACTTTAACGGAATAAGGGTTTGTATGGCTTTTTCAATGTTGTTAATCCTTTGTGTCATTTAACAAGGTTGTAACCAATCTGGACTATTGTATCAAATAAAATGACACAATAGTCCAGATTGGTTACTATTAAATACAGTAATACCAACGACTATTGTGTCAGGACTTTCGTGTCGCTCGTCAATATCATCAGGAACAAACTTCCTTAAATTGATTTAGGAAAAACCCAAAGCTTTATGTCACAAATCCATCTCTTTAATCCTGTTAAGACAAGCAACTTCTAACTTATATCAAATATCCCTATGATTTATAAATTGTTAAAAACTACAATCCCTGGACACCTTGGATAGACTACTTAAATAAGAACTCTGTTACTATTTTAAGACTCGGCGTTATAAACCGTTCACCCATACTGCGTTTTATCGTCGTCAATCCATGAATGGAAGCAAAATAATAAAATGCCATTTCTATTGGACTTCCTTCTTTAAATTGACCAAGCTCCTGCCCTTTTTCGATTAATTGAGCAGTTTGTTTAAACATTTTTTCACTTTGTTTATTCAGA
>NZ_JABMCR010000145.1 GCF_013179555.1 Bacillus haikouensis | reverse complement strand
AGTTTCTTATCTCAAGTTGAAAGAGGTTCTTCTTCACTTGCAATTACTTCTTTGAAAAAAATTGCAGATGCATTTGAAGTTCCCATCACTCAATTTTTTGATTCAGAAACAAATAATAACTACGTTGTAAAAGTCGAAAGCAGGAAGCCGTTTAACATTGAAGGTTCATCATCTGCTTACACCAGGCTGAACGGGGAGTTTGCAGCCCGTTCATTAGAACCTCTTATGGTAACGCTATCGCCAAAACAAGTTCAAACACAAACATCAAGTCATCCTGGCGAGGAATTTTATTATGTATTAAACGGAGCTTTTCTCTTTAATGTTGACGGCGAAGAATATTTTCTTAAAGAGGGTGATTCAATTCATTTTCCATCAACTGTACCTCATTTATGGGAGAACCCTTTGAATGAGGAATCTACAATTCTATGTGTTTTAACTCCCGTTATTTTTTAATCTTAACAAAAGAAAGGTGGTCAATATGAGAGTAGCAACAGATATAGGTGGTACATTTACAGATCTTGTCTATGTAGATGACAGCGGAAAGGTAGGAGTGGCAAAGAGCCATACCACTCCTCCGAGTTTTGAAAAAGGGGTAATAGATGTAATCGAAAAAAGTGGAATTGACCAAAAGGCTATTAAAACGTTCATCCATGGAACTACGGTTATTATTAATGCGTTGACTGAGCGTAAGGGTGTAAAAACTGGTCTAATTACAACAAAAGGATTTCGGGATGTACTTGAAATTGCTAGAGGTAACCGCCCAGACTTATTTAATGTTCGCTATGAGAAACCAGGTCCTTTCGTTGATCGCTATTTAAGGCAAGAAGTAGAAGAGCGTATGGATTATAAAGGTGAAGTTATTACTCCACTCGATAAAGAACAGGTAAAAGAAGTTGTTGCATCTTTTAAACAAGAAGGAGTAGAAGCAATCGCGGTCTCATTTCTCCATTCTTATAAAAATTCTGAGCATGAAATACAAACGGTTGAACTAATTAAGGAAATATGGCCTGAGGTAGCTGTAACCGCTTCCCATGAAGTAACAAAAGAATGGCGTGAATATGAACGTACCAGCACAACCGTTTTAAACTCATATGTAAAACCCGTTGCAGCTTCTTACGTTGATCGGTTAAATAAGAAGCTTCTTGAAAACGAAGCAAATAGTCACAATTACATCATGCAATCAAATGGTGGTACAACAACGTTTGGGCAGGCTAAAGAGATACCTATTAATATGGTGGAATCGGGACCAGTAGCTGGGATATATGGGGCAGCCGTTCTTGGTGAGATGATTGGAGAAGAAAACATTATTGCGTTTGATATCGGTGGTACGACCGCAAAGTGTTCCTTAATCAATAAAGGTAAAGTTAAAGTTTCAACTGATTATTATATTGAAAAAAATGAACGAAGTGCAGGTTATCCTATAAAAGTTCCTGTTGTTGATATAGTTGAGATCGGAAATGGGGGAGGTTCAATTGCATGGATAGATGAGGGTGGCTCCCTTAAAGTAGGACCACAATCAGCAGGTGCTTTACCTGGACCTGTTGCATACGGACAGGGTGGAACAGAACCTACCACAACCGATGCTAATCTTGTTACGGGTCGTCTCTCCCCAGAAAATTTTGACTATGAAGTAAATCTGGATTCAGTTAAAAATGCCATTATAGCAAAAGTATCAAAGCAATATAATTTGTCCGCAGAAGAGGGGGCTCTCGGTATTATTCGAATTGCAAACTCTAACATGTTAAATGCCTTAAAGCTAATCTCCGTTCGTAAAGGTTATAACCCGAGAGAGTTTACGCTTGTAGCGTTTGGCGGTGGCGGATCAATGCATGCTCCTGCTCTTGCAAAAGAGTTAGGAGTTAAGAAAGTAGTTGTTCCTGTAGCCTCTTCCGTTTTCTCTGCATGGGGAATGCTTATGACTGATTTAAGACATGATTACATTCAGACGTTTATAAAGCGGTTAAACGAGATTGACGTTAAACAACTGAATAAAGAATGGAGAAAATTAGAATCCAAGGCTACTGCTCAATATCAGGATGAAGGTGTCAAGGCAGACAGAGTAATGTTTTCCCGTTTCGCTGACATGAGATACTTAGGACAAGAACATACGGTTAAAGTCCCTATCCCAGAAGGTGAATTAACTGAAGATACAATTAAAGAAGTGGTTCATCGTTTCCATGACCTTCACGAAAAGAACTATACTTTTAAGTTGGAAGAGTCTCCGACTGAGATTGTTAATCTGCACCTAACTGCATTTGGTACAGTAGATAAGCCTGAGCTCCAAAAACTTGAAGAATCAGATGAGAGTGTAGAATCTGCTGTAAAAGAGATGAGAAACGTCTTTTATGAAGAAATCGGGTGGACTGAGACAAACGTATATCACCGGAATCTTCTTGCGCCAGACATGGAAGTGCAAGGACCTGCAATCGTGGAGGAAACCTCCGCAACAACAGTACTTTATCCTGGGCAAACCTTAAAAGTAGACCAATACGGAAACTTAATCATTGATACGGGGGTGGAATGATATGGTGACTGAAACAAATGTGAAAGTCGATCCGTTTACGTTAGAAATAGTAAAAGATTCGCTGATTGCAACCGGGGATGAAATGTTCTATGCTCTGGCAAGAACTTCAATGAGCCCTATCATTTATGAAGTACTAGACTATGCAAGTGGGCTTACTGATGCAAAAGGCCAGCTGTTGACACAGGGAAACGGTGTAACAGGATTTATCGGAATGCTAACTTTCATGGTAAAGCAAACTCTAAAGAAATTTGACGGGAAAGATGACCTGAACCCTGGAGACATCATTATAATTAACGATCCATATGGCGGCGGAGGTTCACACCTTTCTGATGTTGGGTTAGTAATGCCGATCTTTTTTGAGGGAGAAATTGTGGCATTTTCGGCTAACAAAGCTCACTGGACGGAAGTTGGAGGAAAAGATCCTGGTTCATTTAGTAATGATGCTACAGAAATATTCCAGGAAGGTCTTCAGTTCCCATGCGTTAAGCTCTTTGATAAAGGGAAGCTTAACCAACCACTTGTCGATATTATTGAATCCAATGTTCGTTTCCCCGACCTGTCCCTCGGTGATTTATGGGCACAAGTTGCCGCCTTACGTACAGGTGAAAAAAGGGTGATGGAACTTTGCGAGAAACACGGCAAAGAAGTAGTTCTTGCATCGGTTGATCATCATCTTAATCACGGAGAACAGATGGCACGAAAAGAGTTAGCGAAATTGCCTAAGGGAACCTTTGAAGCTGAAAGTTATATTGATGACGATGGCTTTGACAATGGACCTTTTAAAATTCAAGTTAAAGTTACAATTTCTGATGATAAGTTTATATGTGATTTTAGAGGAAGCCACCCACAGGTTCCAGGACCAATTAACTGTTCTTATACAGCTCTCGTATCGGCAGTTCGAACTATTTTCCTCGCAATCACTAACCCATCTCAGGATGTAAATGATGGGGTATTTAGACCACTTGAAATTATTACTGATCCTAAATCAGTACTTGCAGCAGAACGACCTGCTCCGGTATCAATCTACTGGGAAAGTATGCTTGCTGGTGCGGACTTGATCTGGCAGGCGCTTGCTCCTGAACTACCCGAAAGGTTATCTGCAGGTCACTTATTATCTGTTTGTGCTGTTATCCTAGCAGGAAATCATCATGATACTAATGAGCCCTTCCTTATTGTGGAACCATCTGTCGGTGGATGGGGTGCAGCAAAAGGACAAGACGGAGCAAGGGGACAGTTTTGTATTGGAGACGGCGAGACATATAATGTTCCAATTGAAGTGGCAGAAACCCGCTATGGGGTTGTGATTGATGAATATAGCTTAAGAACAGACGGAGCTGGAGCCGGTGAATATATTGGTGGAGCCGGAGTAACCCGATCTTACCGTGCCATGACCGATAATCAAATGGTGTCAGCAACATTCGGAAGAAATAAATTTGTGCCATGGGGATTCAATGGTGGAGAGGAAGGCTCTCCAAATGAATTCGTTATCGAAAAAGCAAACGGCGAAGTTGATGGACCTTTCGGAATTTTTCCTCGATACCCTCTGAACACAGGAGACGTGGTTAAATTAATGACAGCTACCGGGGGCGGTTACGGGAATCCGTTTGACCGACCTGTTGATCAGGTCGCACTTGATGTTAAAAATGGCTATATCTCTTTGGATCAGGCCAAAGAAAAGTTTGGTGTGAAAGTAAATCCCGAGACTTTTGAAGTCGAAGGGGTTTCAGCTGAGAGGCAAATAAAATGAAGGTTCTCAATATTAATGACATTACTGCAGATCAGAATGAAGCTTTTTCCCTTCGGACTTTATTTCATGAAGAAAAAAACAACACCAATGTAAAGGTCGGCACAGTTACGATTTATCCCGGTCAGCGAGTGCCCTTAACAGGTGTCTCAAACCATTCAGAAAATGAATATTCAGTAATTGTAAAAGGAACCTTGAAAACAGAAATTGATGGAAAACAACAAAGGGTTTCATCCGGACAGGCAACTTATATCCCTGCTGGAGAAGAACATATTGCATTTAATGATGGGGAAGAAGAATGTGAGCTAGTATTTATCTTTGTTGGTTAGGCCTTGTCTTTGCAAGGCCTTTTTATAAAACTCATACAAGGGGATGAGAAAGTGGATGATAAGGGATTCAAAAATGCAGTTGGGAATGACGAAGCCCTTTCGGCTATTCCAGCTGATAAAAGACAGCATTGGTTAACTCCTGCAATGATTTTTGGGGGATTGGAATTTACCATTCCGGTATTAATGGTAGGTGCAACGCTTGCCGGAGCATTTGGAATGTCAAGCATCTTTTGGATCTTACTGGTTTCTTTATTTATCTTTCAATGGATTGGGAATGCAATCGCAGGATACATCGGTGCAAAAACAGGACGTTCTTCTTCAGTGATAGCTAGAACTAGCTTTGGCGCAAATCAGGCAAGGTTTATTGTTGGTCTAACTATTTTTGTCGTCTCATTAGGATGGTGGGCCCTCCAAACTGCTGTTGCAGGTAATGCGATATCCGCAATGATTGGTATCGACTATGAAAACGAGATAGTTTCTTGGGCCATTGTTACAATCATTGTAGGACTATTATTCGCGATACCATCAATTATTGGTTATGGATCGATGAAATGGACGGATTATATTGCTGTACCGGCAGGACTAGTATTAATTATTGCAGGTATTTTCTATGCGTTAAAAAATACAGGATGGGAAACAATTTCCTCTTGGAGACCTGAGCCATCCATGACCTTTTTAGCAGCAGTAAGTTTAATAATCGGTATCAATGTTTCGCAATGGGTAATTGCTTCAGATTATACAAGGTATGCCAAGCCTAAAGTAAAAGATAATATTTTAATTCCATTAGGTATTATTGCTGTCGGCTTCCCGTTATTCTATGTTGGTGCCATTATGTCTGTCGGTGTTGGAGATGCAGACATTGTAAACGTTATGATGAATCTTGGCTTTCCTGTTTGGGGGTTTCTAATCTTATGGTTTGCAACTTGGACTAGTCAGCTTGTTAATAACTACAGCATGGGATTGGCTTTGGCAAATATGTTCAATGTAAACTCAAACAAAGGTCGTGCATTGTTAACGTTAGCCGGCACAGTTGTAGCCATTGTTATCGCACTCGCTGGAATCCTGGACTACTTCATGGATTTCCTTTATATGACAGCACTCGTCTATCCAGCTATTGCTGGTGTTATGATGGCTGATTTCTTCTTTTTAAGAAATCAAAAATGGGTCGATAATAAAGGCTGGAATTGGATGGCAACAATAGCGCTTGTTGTCGGAACATTTGTAGGATATTTAACCCAGTATGTAAACTCTTTCGGGATTCCCGCAGTACAGTCGTTAATTGCTTCTGGAATTGTTTACTTTATTGCTATGAAGATTAAGGCTAATGTTAAGCCAGATCAATTTACCGAGTTTGATAATAACAATGTAGAGTACACTTCAGATAAGAAAGTAAAAACTATATAAATTAATATGAACTGATTGAATTAGAAGTAGACTTTGAAACAACAAAAGAGTAGCGTTTTAGGTTAAGAATCTTTGATACTTAGCGGTGCGGTAATTATACCCGCCGTTTTCTTTTAATTAAAGGTTATTAGTGCTTCATTACCAGAATTCAGACAGCTTTTTGTAATCCTTTAATAATCATCTGAAACACACATAGAGAACCTGAGGTTATAGACATATTTTGCTAAGGTACTCCAATGAAAAATGTTCATAGCTCGTAGTTGATGTTACAGTAAGTCGTTATATGGCTAAAAGGCATCGGATAAGTGAATCCTCATGCCTTAATTTGCCCACTTAAATATTTTTTGAATTCAATTAAATATGGAAGCAAAGAGGAATGATTAAAACGATCATTAAGCTGCTTATACCTAATTATCATTATATAACTAAGCAGAAGTTTAATAATAGTCCACTTTTTTTAATACTAAAGGTAAGACCTTTCTTAAAGACTAAAATAAAAAGGAACAGGTCCGGTCTGACAATCTGTTTAAGAACCTTAAGTGATCACCAGCTGATATAAGCGTTCAAAGTAAGAAGGGGGAAGGAATCACATTTTAATTAAATTTGAAACTTCACTCCAGTAAGAAAGAAAAAAGAAGGAGCAAACACAAAAGGTATGACAAAGGCAGAAGTTTTAGGGGATCAATGATCATCCTGAAGTTTCTTTTTATGGAGGATAAAGAATGGCGGGACTGCCTGGGAATCGAACCCAGCGGAGACGGCACGCGCCTCCCAAGAGGTTTTGAAGACCTAGGCAAGCACCAGCTCAACAATCAGCCCCGGGAAAATGAAACTATATCAGTTATAACATTTTTCAGTACAGTGTTCAATTAATTCAAGTGGTGATGTCCTTGCCGATGAATGTTGATAATGAAATTGGCAGTTTGTTTCAAATATTTGTAAAATTAGAACTTTAGTGAAAGGTTAAACTATTTCTTTACCATCCTCATATCCTCATGATAAGATACATTTTGCCGGCTAAAAAATGGAAGAAGTAAGCGATTACCTGTGGTTCGCTTTATCTCCCGCATAATTCATAGAAGAGAGACAGAAAGGGGATATGAAGATGAAAAAGTTATGGTTCTTAGGTTTAGGATTATCATTACTATTGGTTGGATGTTCTGATACTGGTTCTGAAGAAGGAAAAAAAGAAGAATCTGCAAAATCCAGTGAGGAAAATACGAACGCTGCTGGGGATTTAATGGATTTTTATCTTAATTTAACAACGACTGTTAATGGTACTGATATGGATTTGAATGCATATGAGGCAGCTGTAGGCGGAGAGGCACCCCCATCGGGTGACGAACTTGCTAAGTTAGAGGATGCAGCAGCGGTATCTGCAGAAGAGTCTGCTAAAGCTGTGGAAAATGCAGAAATTCCATCAGGACTTAATGATTATAAAAAAGACTTAGAAGACTTCAAAGCTACATTAGCGGAGTCATATACGATGAAAGCCGCGGCACTGAAAAAAGACGGAGAAGCAGATCTTACAGCAGCTGAAGAGAAGCTGATCGAAGCTGAGAATCAGATTAAAGCAATCCTTGAAGATGCCGGGCTGGTTAGTTCAAGCTTAATAAATGACTTAAACGGTTAATAACCTTATACAATGTCTACAGGTAAAACGAATCCTATAAAAAGGATTCGTTTTTTCTTATTTAACGGGGTGTCTTTTACTGCTTCATTCGCCTATATAAGAAGTGAAAGGAGGGTAAGGTATATGGAATCCATCATTCCTTTCATCTCTGAGGTCGGATTTCCGATTGTGGTGACGATGTATCTGCTATATCGCATTGAAACGAAGCTGGATGCCGTCGTTACATCCATTCAGAAATTACCTCAAAGAATGAAAGAATAACAAGCGGGAGGCCTCCTTTGGTCTCTCTTTTTTTATTCGGGCATAAATAGAAAAAAATAGTGTTTGAATATATAATAAGAACAAGTGTTCTTTGAAGGTAACAATTCCTTTTCACTGAGGTTCCTTAGTTTGATATAATTTATAATAGCGAGATAGATTGAGAGGAGACCTGAAAGTTGAAATTTATACATACTGCTGATTGGCATTTGGGAAAGTTAGTCCATGGTATATACATGACAGAAGAACAGCGATATATATTAGAACAATTCGTTAAGCTGGTAAAGGAAGAAAAGCCGGATGCCGTGGTGATAGCCGGTGATTTATACGATCGTTCCGTGCCTCCTACCGAAGCGGTGGATTTGCTGGATGAGATCTTATACAGAATCAATGTAGAATTAAATACACCGATTGTTGCTGTTTCGGGTAATCACGACAGTGCAGAAAGACTTTCATTCGGATCTTCATGGTACAAACACAGCCACTTTTACTTAAAAGGAAAAATCACAGCGGACTTTACTCCGGTAAATATTAATGGAGTGAACTTTCACTGCATTCCATATGCAGAACCGGGTACTGTGCGACAATTGCTAGATGACGATTCAATACATTCCCATCATGATGCCATGGAAGCAATCGTGAAGAGAATTAACCAGGTGATGAATCCTGAAGAGCTGCATGTTTTTGTCGGTCATGCTTTTGTCCTCGGTGGTAAAACAACTGATTCTGAGCGTACCTTGTCAGTTGGGGGCTCGGGATGTGTAGGCAGTGAATTATTCGATTCCTTCCATTATACTGCGCTGGGGCACCTGCACAGCCCTGACGCGATTAAACATGATACGGTTCGTTATTCAGGTTCACTTCTAAAGTACTCATTTTCAGAAGCAAGCCAGCGGAAGTCCGTTACGATTGTTGAAATGGGTGAAAACGGATCGTTTGATCTCAGTGAACGAACGTTGATTCCAAGGCAGGATATGCGCGAGCTTCAAGGGCATTTAGAAGAGCTGCTCGATCCGTCATTCTATCAATCTCAAAAGGTGGATGATTATTTAAAAATCACTTTGCACGATGAAGGAACCTTGATTGACCCGATTAACAAACTTCGTCAAGTCTATCCAAATGTACTGCATCTTGAACGGAGATTAGAATTGACGGATGCAAAAAAGAAAAACAGTTTCAATGTATTGGAGGATAAAAAGAAATCAGAATTGGAATTATTCAAAGAATTCCATGCGGATATGACAACCAGCGATTTTTCACCATCTAAGGAAGATATCTTGCAAAAGGTTATTGAGAAAGCAAGGCAGGAGGTGTTTGAAAAGTGAAACCTCTTAAATTAACTATGCAGGCATTCGGACCATATGCAGAGAAGGAGGAAATTGATTTCAGAAACCTGGGCAGCCGCACCATGTTTGTGATTTCAGGTAAGACTGGATCTGGTAAGACGACTATCTTTGATGGTATTTCGTTCTCGATTTATGGGAAGGCAAGTGGTGAAGATCGAAGTCCGGCTGAATTGAGAAGTCAATTTGCCAAAGATGAAGATGTAACAGAAGTGGAACTCTTATTCAGTTTAAGAGGGAAGACATATCGCATCTGGCGTTCACCTCAGCAGGACAAGAAGAAAGCCAGGGGAGCAGGGTTTACAACAATCAATGCCAGGGCTGAATTATATACATTTGATGAAGACGGGGCGGAACAGCTTCTTGCAGCAAATGTAAGAGAAGTCGATGAAAAGATAAAATCCCTCATTCAATTGGACGCCAATCAATTTCGTCAAATACTCATGATTCCTCAAGGGGAATTCCGAAAGTTGTTAACATCGGATAGTAAAGATAAGGAGGTCATCTTGCAGAGGCTGTTCCATACAGAACTTTATAAGGTGATTCAGGAAGGGTTAAAAACGGAAGCGGATGAGCTGAGAAAGACAGTGGAAGCAGCTGTTGAAACACGTACAAGAGAATTGCTGAAAATTAACACTGAAAATAATGACGAGCTTATAGAATCATTGAAGCAAGAACCTTTAAACGACAGCCGTATCCTTGGGCTTCTTCCAGCCCATATTGAAAAGATGGAGGAGCAGCAAATTAACGTCCGGCTCAACTATCAACATGTACAAAACAAAAGAGATAGCGTAAATAAGCAATTGGCAGAGGCGAATACACTGCTTCAACAATTTGAATTACGGGATAAATTAACGGATGAATTCAACAAGCTTGAGCAAAAGAAATCTGAAATGGAAAGAATGAAGAATGAAATCACACTTGCGCAAAAGGCGTCCAGATTAATAAAGCAAGATGAGTATTGCCATAAACTGAATCAAAAGCTTAAAGTCCTGAAGCTTGAACAGGAACAATTGTTGAAAGATAAGGGGTTGTTAGCGGAGAATCTGGAGCAGGCAAAGAAAAAGCTTAGTGAAGAAACAGACAAGGAACCAATCAGAAATGAGATGGTAAAAAAGGTAAACCATCTTGAAAGTATCCAAAGCGATGTTTACTCACTCGATTTGCTGCAGACGGACTTGAATGACATTACAGAACAACGCTCAAGGGAACAGCAGTTGTTAGATAAACAGACTGAACAAATCAATTTTCTCCAAGCAGGAATACGTGATAGGGAAAAGGCTTTGGAAAACTTCGAGGAAAGTCAAAGTATGCTTTACCAATATGAAAAAACGCTCCAGGATAATGAATCACTTTTAGAAACACTTAAAGAAGCCCAAACCTTGATTGACAGGATACACCAATATAAGAAAAACTCGGACTTATTGAATGAGGAATATTCAATTATCGGCAGGAAAGTTCAGGATGCCGCTGATACCGTCGCTTATCTTGATGAACAATGGCGTACAGCGCAGGCAGCCATTATAGCCGCAGATCTTGATGAAGACGCTCCATGTCCTGTATGCGGTTCACTGCAGCATCCGCATCCGGCAAGGGGAGGACACGATCTGCCTTCGGATGAAGATATGGAAAGTGCGAAGAAAACACTGCAATCCCTTCAAGATGAAGAAAAAAAAGTGAGCCTTGCAGCTGCACAGGAAGAAACCAAAATTGAAGCAACAGAGGGGCAGATTCATTCTCTGCTGAAAAAAGCTTCAAGATTCTCAAAAGATCTGACCGTTGAAAATTGTAAAATGGTCATTCAAAA
>NZ_JABMCR010000144.1 GCF_013179555.1 Bacillus haikouensis | reverse complement strand
AAGTGGTTCAGTTGGGGTGACAGCTATCGGGTGCAGGTGCTGGATGAAGAGATGGAGACGATTGTGATTGCATTGGTTATTGCGATTGATTGTGTGAAGGCTGATGAGTCGGCTGCTTCTTCTAATGCGTCGTTTTAAAGGAGAAATGTGAGAGCGCGGGGACGGATCCCCGCGCATTTTATTATAGTTTAAAGGAAGCGTTAGCTCCGTCCCCATACTCCCCGTTTTTAATTATAAATTAGGAACATTTACTTTACAAAAAGTGGGATTAGTTTTTGTTCATTAACATCCACTAAGCCAAGATCGCTAATCCTAATCTCTGGAATAACGGTTAACGTCAATGAGGATAAAGCCATTGACGGTGATCGCCTGCCAACCTTAACGCCCATTGATCGAGCTTTTTCATTGAATTTTTCCACTTTTGGAGATAGCTCTTCTATCGTTTCAGGGGCCATTAAGCCTGCTATTGGAAGATCTACCTGAGCAACAACGTTACCATTTTCAACAAGGCAAAGTCCTCCACCGACCTCCTGTAAACGTTCTGCAGCTTGCAGCATATCAGGTGCGTTTGTACCCGCTACTACTAGGTTGTGGCTATCATGTGAAACCGTTGTTGCATACGCTCCACTTTGAAGACCAGAATTTTTCAACACACCGACAAAAGGCTTGCGATTTTGTCCGTGGCGGCCAACAACTGCCACATAGACATAATCAGGAGGCAACGTACTTATTTCACCGTTGCTTACTTCTGCCTCTAATGTACCTTGTTTTGTCGTTCCAATTGGTGTCATTTCCATTGTGTTAAGAGTAACTTTCCCGTTTTGAACGGGTGCTTTAATAGAAAAATCCTCTACTTGCAATGAAGGAAGGCGGACTGTATTTTTAAGTAATGGAGGAATATTGCTGTTAATGTCAGCCGTTACTTTTCCATCTGCCACCATTTGTGTTCCTTGTACAAATACATCATCTACCCGCATCGTTTCCAATGAATCTACCAAAGAAAAATCTGCTAAATATCCTGCAGCAATTGCTCCTCGATCTCGAAGTCCATAACGTATGGCTCCTCCAAGTGTTGCGTAGCGAATGGCTAGCGGAGCAGGAATCCCTTCTTCAATAGCACGCCGTACAACTCGATTCATCTGGCCATTTTTCAACATATCATTAGGCTCTATATCATCTGTGCACATGGCTATATTAGAAGCGTATGGTACGGATTTCCATGCCTTAGCAGCAATATCCGCAAACTGACTCACACTCGATTCTCTAATATAAATCAGCATTCCTGCCCGTAATTTCTCAAGAATTTCTTCTTCCGACCGGCTTTCATGATCGGAATTCACTCCAGCTGATAAATAGGCATGCAATTGTCGGCCGGAAACTCTTGGTGCATGTCCTTCATTTTAAACATTATAACGTTATATTGACTGGAGCTGAGAAAAATGTTAATCTGTTTTTGCAAAGAGAAATTATCTAGGTAAAAAAATATAATTAACCGTTTACATTATTTAAGTATGACCAAAAGGGATGATAGACATGACAACCAGGTTCGTTTTACGGAATGTAAAAACGACTAATGGAAATACTGCAGATATTGTAGTGAAAAACAGAAAAATTGCAGAAATTGCTCCCGCAGGAACCGGAGCAGGAGATGAAATAGTGGATTTTAACCATAAAGTCTACATTTCCAGTGGATGGATTGACATGCATGTACATGCCTTCCCCGTATTCGATCCTTACGGAGATGATATTGATGAGATTGGTTATAAATCAGGTGTAACAACGATTATTGATGCTGGAAGTACCGGGGCTGATCGGATTCATGACTTGGTTAGCAATTCAAAAAAATCCAAAACAAATGTATTCGCTTTCTTGAATATTTCACGAATTGGCTTAAAACAAGTCGATGAGCTATCTGATCTTTCTTGGCTAAATGAAGAAGAGTTAATAAAGGCCGTAACAGAAAATAAGAATTTCATTGTTGGACTTAAAGCCAGAATAAGTAAAAGTGTGGTTGGTCCCAACGGTGTTGAACCTTTAAAAAAGGCTCGCAAGTTTTCAAAGGAAACTGATTTACCGCTTATGGTTCATATTGGATCAGGACCTCCGGATATTAATGATGTCCTTGATTTACTCGAGAAAGATGATGTTATTACCCATTACTTAAATGGGAAAGCCAATAATTTATTTGAGAAATCTGGTCATCCTCTTTCTAAGCTTCATAAAGCAATTGAACGGGGAGTTCATTTGGATGTTGGCCATGGAAATGCAAGTTTCTCCTTTCAAACAGCAGAACAGGCTAAAGAGCACGGTATTCACTTTGATACGATCAGTACAGATATTTATCGAAAAAATCGGCTGCAGGGGCCGGTCTACAGCATGGCTAACGTCTTAACAAAATTTTTGCTTTTGGGTTATTCCCTTGAAGAGGTTATTGATGCAGTGACAGTAAATCCAGCAAAGTGGCTAAGAAAGCCTGCTCTTGGGAGGATTTTAGAAGGCGATAGTGCAAACCTCACATTATTTTCGGTTGAAGATGAATCGATTGTGCTGCAAGATTCTGAAGGCGAGAAACGAAAAGCAGCCCAAAGAATTTCAGTAAAAGGAGTGGTTATAAATGGAGAATACATTGAATGCTAAATATGGATTAAAACGAGTTATCAATGCAAGTGGAAGGATGAGTATTTTAGGAGTTTCAGCTCCAACGGATACGGTGATGGAAGCAATGAAAATGGGCGGGCAAAATTATGTTGAAATTTCCGATTTAGTCGATAGGGCAGGAGAACACATTGCCGGTCTCCTTCAATCTGAAGCAGCGGTTGTCGTAAACTCTGCGTCTAGTGGAATTGCTCTTTCTACAGCGGCGATTGTCACGGAAGGAAACCTTCGAAAAAGTGAAAGACTTCACCAAGAAACGATTCCACAAAATGAGATCATCATGTTAAAAGGCCATAATGTGCAATATGGTGCACCGGTAGAAACAATGGTTTATCTTGGCGGAGGGAAGCTGGTTGAGGTTGGCTATGCCAATGAAGGTAAAGCAGAGCATATCGCTGATGCGATAAATGAAAATACGGCAGCAATTTTATTCGTAAAGTCTCATCATGCTGTTCAAAAAAATATGATTTCAGTGGAAGAGGCATGGGAAGTGGCACAAGCGAATAACGTTCCTATGATTGTCGATGCGGCTGCGGAAGAAGATTTAAAGAAATATGTACAATTTTCTGATTTAGCCATTTACAGTGGCTCGAAAGCGATTGAAGGACCAACATCTGGAATCGTTGCCGGAAAACAAAACTATATTGAATGGTTAAAAGTTCAGCTGCATTGTAGTGGAAGAAGCATGAAGGTCGGGAAGGAAACCACGTTTGGCCTGTTGCAGGCATTGGATGAATATTTTGACAAAAAGGACAATAGTGAAAAGGAAAAAGCCAGTCTGGAAGTTCTAAAATCATTAGATTCAATCGATGGTGTAAAAGTAACCATTGTACAAGACGAAGCGGGACGAGCCATTTTTAGAGCAAGGATTCACATAGATCCTGCTATTGCCCAAATAACAGCGAAAGAAGTAAATGACAAGTTGAGAAATGGAAACATTGCCATTTATACGAGGGATTACGGAATTCGCCAAGGCTTCTTTGATATTGACCCTCGTCCGCTGCAAGGTGATGACATCCAAGTGATAAAGACGACTTTAAAAGCAATTTTAGGAGGAGAAGAATGATGAATAGTGAAAAACGTTTTTATCAAAACCGAGTAGCTTTAAATGTATTAGCTAATAGTGTTGAAAATGCAAAGGAAGTTTTTGACGCAGCTGAAGGACATGTTTTAGTAGGTGTGCTTTCAAAAGATTACCCTACAGTTGAGGACGCTGTTTCGGCTATGAAGGAATATGGAGCTGCTATAGATGATGCCGTTTCAATCGGATTAGGCGCTGGCGATAATAAACAGGCTGCTGTTGTAGCAGAAATTACTAAATACTATTCTGGAAGCCATATTAATCAAGTTTTTCCTTCTGTAGGGGCTACTCGAGCAAATTTAGGAGAAAATGAGGGCTGGATTAATTCCCTTGTTTCGCCAACCGGCAAAGTGGGTTATGTCAATATTTCTACTGGTCCTATAAGTGCTGGAACAGAGGAATCAGCTATCGTCCCAATTAAATCCGCTATTGCTCTAGTGCGGGATATGGGAGGAAATGCATTGAAATACTTCCCGATGAAGGGGTTAAAGCATGAAGACGAATTTCGTGCAGTAGCAAAAGCTTGTGGAGAGGAAGGATTTGCCTTAGAGCCAACCGGGGGCATTGATTTAGAAAATTTCGGAAGTATCTTAGAGATCGCATTAGAAGCAAAAGTGCCTAAAATTATTCCTCATGTGTATTCGTCTATTATTCATAAAGAGACTGGAAAAACAAACGAGGAAGATGTAAGAAAATTATTAGCGACTACAAAAGATCTGGTTGCTCAATATGCCTAAAAAAGTCATTGCATTTGGAGAAGTGATGATGCGGCTGCAGGTGCCAGGTTACGAACTGATGACACAAGCGAATACATTACAATACTCTTTTTCAGGCACGGGAGTAAACGTAGCTTCTGCAATGAAAAATCTTGGCTATGATGGATATGTTGTTACAAAATTACCGAATAACCCTTTAGGGGATGCAGCCATTTCTTTTTTGCAGCGTTTAGGAATTGAGAGAGATTTCATTTCCAGAGGTGGTAAATATGTAGGCATGTATTTTTTAGAAAATGGCTTCGGACAGCGTGCGAGCCGTGTAACCTATACGAATCGCCTGGAAAGCAGCTTTAATACAGCTAACGGTTCTGATTATGATATGGATTTGATTGCTGAAAATGCCGATATCGTTCATTTTTGTGGCATTACGCTTGCCATGACAGATCAGGTCCGTGAGAACATGAAACTACTTGCCAAAAAAGTAAAAGAAAAAGGCGGCCTTGTCTGCTTTGATTGTAATTACCGCCCATCTTTATGGGATGGGGGCTATATTCAAGCAAAACCTCATTATGAAGATATGCTTGCTTTAGCTGATATCGTCTTGATGAATGAAAAAGATGCAATGTTTACATTAGGAATGGTGACGGACAAAACATCAAAGGAAGAACAACTGAAGGATCTTATTCCGACTGTGGCAAAAAGGTTTCACATTCAAACAATAGCAGGAACCCATCGGGCGATTAACAGCGATAATACTCATTCACTAAAAGGCTATATCTATAAAAACGAATCATTTGTATTTTCAAAGAGCACTTCTTTTTCTGTATATGATAGAATTGGTGCTGGCGATGCTTATACCAGTGGTATTCTACATGGTGAACTGGCTGGATTTCCTTCTGAGAAAACAGTCCAGTTTGCAGCAACAGCTGGAATGCTTGCATGTACTATCGCCGGGGATACCCCAATGTCAACAGAAACGGAGATCCTGTCGGCCATGACAGGAACGATTGAAGATATAAAAAGGTAAAGGCAGGAGATAGGGAATGAATGTGAATAGAAAAAAAGGTCCGTTGTATGTTCAAATTAAAGAGATTTTGAAAGATCGTATTTTACATGGTGAATACGCTATTAACACAAACATTCCCTCTGAGCCTCAATTAGAAGAAGAATTCAATGTGAGTAAAATAACTGTTCGGAATGCGATAAAGGAACTTGTTCAAGAAGGATATTTAGAAAAAAAAAGCGGCAAAGGAACGAAAGTAATTTCAAATGTTACCATTGCAAAGCTTTCAAAAGGAAAGCGCTTTACAGAGATATTGGTAGAGGAAGGACACCATATTAGCAAAAAAGTAGTAAGCATCAAGAAGGTCGAAGTGTTTTCAGAATCCGAACTTCATTCAATATTCGGGGATCATTGTATTCAAATTGAACGGCTTTACTTATTGGACAATGAGCCGTATATCTACTTTACTCATTATTTTTTATTAGACTTAAGTGAAGAAGAGTTAAATGATGTTCAGATTAATTCTTTGTATCGCTTTTTGGAGAAACATCATATTCGTCTTGAATCATTTCGCGATGAGTTCGCTGTAGCCATTGCACCTGCTCATATTTGTGAAACATTTAAACTGGAAAAAGACACACCTTTATTAAAAAGAATAAGACGTTCCAGCGATGAAGAGGGGAACGTATTGGAGTATAGCGAAGGCTACTACCATACAGAAAAACAAAACTATATTGTTACGTATAATGATTCCGCACAATAACTAGCTTTTAGCGATAAATGGAAGCGTTTTCCTGGAGGAGAGGGATTATGGATATATATTTACTAGGCATTACAATAATAGCAATCATCATTGTTATATTAGGAGTATCATGGTGGAAATGGCATGCATTCATAAGTTTAACAGTAGCAAGCATATTTCTGGCTGTTTTTTCAGGATTACCACTGGATCAAATTGTCCACGGGTATGAAACAGGGGTTGGGGCTGTCCTTGGACATCTAGTTGGTATATTAGCACTTGGTACCATCTTAGGAAAGATGATGTCTGATTCAGGAGCTGGAATGCAAGTAGCTGATTTCTTTATTAAACGATTTAATGTAAAGAATCTTCCGTGGGCTATGCTCCTATCAGGATTTATTATCGGGATTCCGGTATTTTTTGAAGTTGGTTTAGTGATCTTACTTCCTTTAGTTATTTCTATTCGTAAATCAACGAAGCAGAATATTTTATTAATAGGTATTCCTGTTCTGGCAGGATTATCGATAGTCCATGGTTTAGTCCCGCCACATCCAGGGGCGATGACAGCAATTGGTATTTATAATGCAAACATGGGCCATGTTCTTCTTTATTCATTAATCATTGCTTTTCCAACAGCATTAATTGCTGGACCAATTTTTGCAAAATGGATTCATAAAAGGGTAATTCCTGTTGGGGAACCAGAACTGATTCGTGTGGAAACAAAGTCAAATCAATTACCGAGTACTGGGATCTCCTTTTTCATAATCTTGTTGCCTGTTCTATTAATGGTTCTTACTTTAGTTGCACCATATCTTTCATTTCCTGGATTCATTGAAAGATTCCTATTATTAATTGGAAGCCCTGTCATAGCTCTATTAATCTCTTGTTTTGCTGCTTACTACTTCTTGGGTTACCGCCAAGGAGCGGATAAGAATCTATTAAAAAAATTAACAGACGAGTGTTTATTACCACTTGCTTCCATTATCCTTATTATCGGTGCCGGTGGAGGCTTTAAGCAAATTCTAATTGACAGCGGTGTGGGTAATGCCATTGCAACGATGGCTGAACAAATTTCCTTATCACCAATTATCCTTGCCTTCTTGGTGGCAGGTCTAATCCGGGTAGCCACTGGCTCAGCAACTGTTGCATTAACAACAGCAGCTGGAATCGTATCGCCAGTTGTGGCACATATGTCAGGAGTTAATTTAGAATTACTTGTTATCGCAACAGGTGCTGGATCACTTATGCTCTCACATGTGAATGACGCAGGTTTTTGGTTAGTAAAAGAGTATATGGGGTTAACTGTAAAAGAAACGTTCAAAACATGGACAGTGATGGAAACGATCCTATCGTTTGTTGCATTTGGATTAACTTTATTATTAGATGTATTTATTTAAAAAAGATATACCTGTTATTCGAAGAGCGTTGTCCCAAAGGTAAATTTGGGACAACGCTTTTTATGATGCCCTCGGCATGGGCTAAAACTTGGTGGTGAAAATCTACTATAAGTTGAAGTTAACTATTTTACCACATGAGTTGGAATTTTTATCGGATCAAGTATCACCAGTGCACTTGAAGTTTATTCCCATTTGGATCGTAAAAGTGAAAATAGGCATGCCCATTATCTTCTTGTATATCATCAACCCTGACGCCATTATCTACTAGATGTTCATGGAATTTAGATAATTCAGGACTGGTAAAGCCAATGTTAAAGGCTGACTCATTTTGAATTGTAAAATGTGCATAGGTTTCATCAGGAGTTGGGACCAAAATAAGTAAGAATGGTCCATCATTTACTTTTATAACCGCATATGGATCCTCTGTAATGGTCAACAATTGCAGTCCTAACACGTCTCTATACCAACGTGCAGACTCCTCTAAATCCCTCACAGGGATTCTAATGTAATGAACTTGTTCAATAAACGATTTACTCATTATGTATCTCTCCTTTATTTAATTGGATAGAAGGTAAAAGTAAGAATCTACTTTTATTCTAACATAATTTTACAATTTGTAGTCTGTAAATTCTGAATAACAGAGTAAGATATAACGGTATGTAATGAAGCCAGTAATAAGGATTGATGGAAATCGGATGAGTGATAAAGTAAAAGACTTATGAGTGGGGAGACATAATCATGAGGCAGCTATATGATGGAAAGGTAGATAAAAAAGGAACGGGGCCGTATATCGTATGATGTTACTCGACTAATCGACTAGAAAAAATTTAGAGAATTAGGCCTGACCCTGGTACGCTAAAGCATCTTTTTGTTATGACTTCGTATCGATATTCTATTCTCCAACCATCCCGTCTCCATCATTGTCTCGCATATGAGGATATAACCAGTGATCGCTTGTGATTGGCATGCTGAAGCCGGCTGCTTTTGCTTCTTTAATTGTAACGAGTCCACTACCGTCCGTATCAATGCTTGAGATGTTGCCTTCTGTGTTTGAATTCGTTGAGTTTGTGTTGGTGCTCTCTGAACTGGAAGGCTTACTTTCTGTTAGACCGAGTGATTCGTTTACTTCATCAGGGTTCACATTGTCGAAATTATCAACGATTACGTTTCCTTTTAAAGTATAGGTATACTGATAACTTGAAGGAATCTGCGTCTCCGTATTTGGATAGGTGATGATGGCTTCAAAATCTGTGGCTCCACCAGCGTCACGGATACTTTTTTCCATATACGCTTGATCACCGTGGCGGTTAAGCGTGCTTTCTTGAGGCGTGATATTATAAGCATTCGATACCCCGCCGAGAGAATCAGCAATGATATGTCCTTCATCTAAAATGTCACTTTCTACACCAGGAACCTTTGCCTCATCAGAGTAGTATCTGCCAGACGATGATACCGGTTCGTTACGATCATCTTGTATTATGATTTCGTCAGCAATGACACGCACCAGCTGACCGTATTCATTCGTGAATGCCCAATACTCACGGTCCCCAAACCCAATGTCCACGACGACGTTCGGTTGACGATATCCGGACAAATCACCACCATCGACCTCAAGGAGATCTAATCCTGGAAACTCTTCATCATTTGTTTCAGGTGAGATTTCTTCTGCGACTGCTTCCTCTACTTCAGGCTCCTCCACAACCTCCGGAGCAGCTTCTTCCTTTACACCTTTTAAATCAGTTTTCTCCGTTGCTGCTACTTTCGCATCTGCTTCTTTATCTGTCGTGGCTGCACCTTCTGCGTTGGCACAACCAACAATAAAGATAGTCGTTAAAAGCAAGAGTAATCCGTTTATTTTCTTTTTCATTTTTAGACACTCCTAAAATATCTTACTTAATGGCCGAAATCACCTTGTTCATTTTACCGCAAATTGTTAATATCCCTTTGAATTTTCACTAATCTGAATAAAAACACATTTCAAATAATTGTTGTGCTAATAAGAAACCCATACCGTTTTATACGGCAAGAGTTCTTTTGGCAAAAAAAAGAACTGACAACCTTTTCAGGTGCCGGCTCTACAATACATATGCGAATTGCTTCTTATATATACGTTGGATATAAACCGGGGTCTGGAATACGAGGAGGATTTCCTGCTAACTCTTCCCCAGTTCCTTATAGGGAAGGCTGTTCGCAATGTCGTGGTATCCTTTCTCTAGGAGCGACTGTCATTGAGGAGAAAATCTTTATCACAGGGCTTGGCATTATGATTTCGTTCTATTAAACTGTAAATAAACTATCCTATTGTAATTTATTAACAATTGACCAGGGAACTGAAAGTCTAATCAGTACTTAATGAAAAAATGATGATTATTGAAAGGAGGTGGGTTAATGGAAAAAAAGTTCTGCACTTAAGTTTCTTCCTTAAGATTTTAATAGTTGCTCTATAATTTTTTATTTGCTTCAACTCCCCCCAAGTTAAGACCACATTAAACTTCTTTTTTTACTCGCACTATCTCTAAAAATCTTTCAAAATTTCAAATTTAAAGGTTCTACAAATGACTTGATCATTGGATAGGAAGAGGGATGCTATGTGTTTTGAAGAAGAATATCAGACCTTTATGAATAGTCACTTACAGACCAGAACCGGCGAACGGCTGCGGCGCTTACAGGAAGGTCACAAACATGCTGAAATGTTGTTTTTGAAACAAGTGTGGTGGCCATTATTTCACCATTTTCGGTATCTGCATCCAGAATATGAGGTCAATGATTTTAAGGATGGCAAAAGGTACTTGGACTTTGCTTATATTCGTCCTACCATCCAGATTTGCCTTGAGATTGACGGGTTCGGTCCTCATTTACAAAAAATAAGCAGATGGCAATTTTCCGATAACTTGGAACGTCAAAACCAATTGGTGATTGACGGATGGACCGTAATCCGCTTTTCGTATGACCAAGTTAAAGAGAAGCCTCGTCGATGCCAACAAATTATTCAGCAGGTGATTGGCCGATGGTTGGGGGATGAGCTGGATCAGACCACTCTCTCCTTAGTCGAAAAGGAAGTGCTGCGGCTAGTGATTCGAAAAGGAGAGCACATAACCCCTATAGAAGTCGCGAAGTATTTGAAACTAAGTGGCAAGACGGTTAGAAAAGTACTTTCACAACTAGTTGATAAACAGATGTTGACTCCCGCTTCTGGGACAGTGAGAGTCCGCTCTTACCAGTTAGGGAGTCAGGTAAGGCACATTCATCAAATAAGTAGAGGGAAAAATTACCCTTAATCGGGAAATACCATTGTGATTAACTTAAATAGAGGGAAAAATTTCTCTTATTAGACTCAGACCGCTTTAAAACAGAAAATTTGCTATGTATAAGCGGAAAAACTCCCCTTATTCCCCAAAAAGCGAGTAATAATGTGGAAATAACGGAATAATCTCCTCTTATTACCTATCGCTAAATACTCAATTAATT
>NZ_JABMCR010000143.1 GCF_013179555.1 Bacillus haikouensis | reverse complement strand
ATAATATATAATTTTCTTCTATTTGGAAGTCCCAATGGTTATCATCCTTAACTACTCTATTTTAAGAAAATTAATGATGTTATTAAAATTCACCTTCCATTGACATTCTATGCATTCATATACTGCCTTTAACCACTTTACGCCTGTTATGATAAGCAAAGAAGCTGAAGTTCGACTGACCGCTCCTCAGCAATCGTGTCCTATTATTGAATAACCAAAAACTTCTGGTAACTAGTATTATGTTCAATAATAATGAACGTTTCTTGTGACTCCAAACAAACGACTAAGAACCTAATTCTGTGCATGGTCCTTAATCTGCGAAACGGATATACTATAAGAGAAATGTAATAGAAAATAGGTGAAGCAAGTGAATGAATTGGATAGATTATATAAGATATATCAACCGTTTCTTTTTTCCATTGCGTACCGTATGCTTGGATCCGTTACCGATGCAGAAGACATCGTTCATGATTTATTCTTGCAGCTTAAGCTTGACACCAATCAAATTGAGGACATGAAAGCATATCTTGCAAAAGTGACGACGAATCGCTGTCTGAACTTTTTAAAATCAGCCCGTAAGAGAAGAGAAATTTACACAGGTCCCTGGCTGCCTGAACCTCAGGTACTCCAACCAGAGCAACCTTTAGATAAGATTGTAAAAGACGAAACCGTTTCTTATGCCTTTCTCGTTTTGCTGGATCAGCTGTCACCTGTTGAAAGAGCAGTGTTCGTTCTTAGAGAAGCATTTGCATATGACTATGGGGATATTGCCGGGATGCTGGAAAAGACTGAAGTGAATTGCAGAAAAATCTACAGCCGTGCTAAGCGGAAATTAAAAAGGGATATGCCTGTCAATCCGGAGAACACTGAACATATTGATCTCCTCGCAAAAACATTCATAAAAGCATCGGCGACCGGAAATTTTGAGAAATTTATTGATATCCTTACAGAAGATGTGGTACTCGTGACCGATGGCGGAGGAAAGGTGATTGCTGCATTAAATCCGATTGTTAACAAACAGCGCGTATCTGCCTTTCTTAAAGGAATTTCCGCTAAAGGAAGTTTCATAGGAGAACTTCTTCCGGTGATGGTCAATGGCCAGAAAGGAATCCTGCATGTAAAAGATGGGCATCCTGTCAAAATCATTTGCTTTGAATTAGATTCAAAACAAAAAAATATCCGGAAAATCTTTATTGTTTCAAATCCGGATAAATTACATCATATTCCTGTTCCTTAATAAGGATAAAAAGAGAGCTCATTCGGCTCTCTTTTTTTATGTCACAAATCACTCCTCTGTTTTGTCTTATTAGTGAACCCCTAAAACAAGTAATGGAGGAGATAGACATGGAACAACGTGTTAACTACATGCGGACAAACAAGGAAGTTGTTAAATTACTGTTTCAATTGGAGGAATATAAGAAAACAACGGAAATCGATAACAAATTAATCCAATTGATTAAAATTCGTGCTTCTCAAATCAATGGCTGTGCATTCTGCTTGGATATGCACACAAAGGATGCCCGGGCAGATGGTGAAACCGAACAAAGAATTTATTGTTTGAGTGCTTGGCGTGAAACACCTTTCTACCTTGAGGCGGAAAGGGCAGCGCTGGAATTAACGGAAGCAGTCACAAACATTTCGGCAAACGGTGTACCAGATGATCTGTATGAGCGGTTCCGCCTTCATTTTGATGAGAAACAATATATCGATCTCATTACTCTCATTATCACGATCAACGGCTGGAACCGATTGGCCATTTCAGCCAAAAACATACCTGGAGACTACAAGCCTGCAGCAGAAAAGTAATGATGCACCAAAAAAAATCCCTCTATTTCAGAATAAATACGAGGGATTTTTTACTTAGTCTTTATTCTACAAGATGGTCCTTTTCCTTTTTCATTCATTACTACCTCTAGTTCCCGAATATCCGTGATAACTTATACCAACTCAAATTCAAAGCTTAAGCCTATCAGCCCGTTTGCCTATTTTTTTACATATCCTTTTTAACCCAATGATATATCCTCTCCAGTTAGCTCAACAAAACCTTCCCCTTAAATCCACTCTTTTCCATGTTCACGAATGAATGTTATGTCGCTTTGATAATGCTCAAAGTGTCCTTCTTCTATCATTTTTTGAAAGGCACTATCACCTTTACTTGCTCTTCTTTTCATGTAAGTACATAATCCCTCTAATCGCTGCAATACCATCTCTAAAAAGCCCTTCTCCATCCCCTCAATACCATAGGACTCAAAAAACATTTCAATCCTTTGGTTTATACGGCCGGCATCCTTTAACGGATCATAATAAACTGCCCCACCCGTTTCGGAATGATAAAGTCTGCTTAAAGGTACGCATGTGTAAAGAGTATAGGCTATATCCCAAAGTCTCGGACCAGGAGCAGCAACGTCAAAATCAATAATTCCTACCGGCTTTTCGTGATTAAAAATAATATTATAGATGGCAAAGTCATTGTGACATAACACTTCAATTGGTTGAGGCGTGTTATCAATTGATTGCCAACTATCTTCGATTGGAAAGTCACTTACAGCGTCATGATAGAGACGCAGCATTTTCGCTATCTCTTTTAAAGCTTCACTAGACCACATATACTTCTTTAAAGGATAATTACCAGCTTCTCCTTCTATAAATGATAATATCTCTCTATTTTTTTCATCAATACCTAAAAACTTCGGTGCGTAACTGAAGCCTTTGTTTTCCAGATGCTTTAATACCTTATGAATTTTGTAACTATTTTCCTTTAAGTCCCGTCGCACGGAATCTCCCGAACGATATACGTTTGAGACATTCCCACCTGATAGCACTTCTTCGTTTTCATAGTGATTTTTCATTAAAATTCCTCCAACATAGGAACTCTCTGATTGTGTCAATAGAGATGTTTTTTACCCTTAATTAAAGCAGTCTTCAAGTTATTGCCCCTTATAATTGAAAACTATTTCCTTGGATGAATAGACATCAGCAAACCACCTTAACACCCCATTATGGTGGTTTATGATTTGATAGGCAGTAAGCTCACTTGAGTCCCAGGTACTGTGGGCATCTGAAATTAACGTTACTTTATATCCCTTACTGAAAGCCGTGCGACAAGTGGTGTCGACACACGCTTCTGTTTGAATTCCAGCAATATGTATATGCTTTATCCCTTTTTTACTCAGTTCTTCTTCTAACCTGGTATTCAAGAATGCATCTGGAGTTGTTTTTTGAACTATAACATCAACTGGTCGTGGTTTTATTTCAGCGTGAATTTCCCATCCTTTTTTGCCATATTCCAATGGTTTCCCTGCCGGGGCATTGTGTTGAAGGTAATATACTGGTGTATTGGTTGAATAAGCTTTTTCAATCAATGTTTTTATGGTAGAAATGAGCTCATCTCCTTTGTAAACCTCTGCCCCCTCCTGAAACATCCCCTTCTGTACATCTATTATCAGTAAAGCATTACTCATAATCCTATACTCTCCCTTTATAAAGTTCTTCGTTGATCATTCATGGCGACAAAACTATTCAGAAGTTACCAGCATCATGTAAAGATGAAACAAAAAAATCTTTAAACTCCAAGGTTGCTTACTACCCAATTTGTAAATATAATTCCGCCTATTGTATTAACGGCTCCCAAGACCATAATGATTTTTCCTTGATTCCCTACTTCATAATCTCTTTTTAGAACTAACCCAAGAAAAAACGCAATAGGACCAAACACAATTGGACTAAATAGATAAGGAAAAAATGCCGAAATCCAACTTATAATTAACAATATTCTCTTTCCATCTTTCTGCTTAATAGTTCCTTCCATAAATAATTCCTCCTAATTATTGATAAATCCTTTGTTTCGTGTACTCGAACTTATTCTATTAATCTCCTGTTAACGGAACAAAGAAAAAGCTGGAAATCAACTGCACGATCTTCAGCTTTTGACCGCTTAATTGAGGTAGCTAAGTTACTTTATTACTGTATATTGAAGCCAAACCGCCCCATCACTAACAGGCTTCATATTCTTTAACTCTAAGTTAGTCGCATCACCTATATCCTTTAAATTCTCTGAATCAAAAATAGAAGGTGTAGAAGTACCTCCTATTGCTAAAGGGGCTATGACTAAACTAATTTCATCAATCAGACCTTTTCTTAAAAAAGCACCATTTATTGAACCCCCACCACTAAGTCCCAATTTTCTAAATCCCACCTCATATAACTTATGTAAAGCTAGAGGTAAATCAATATACTCTCCTTTTCCAGCTAGAATATAATTGATTCCTTTTTCTTTTAACTGTTGAATGTATGTACTCGAAACGTTTTCTTTGGTAACAACTAATAACCCTTCTGTTTGATACCAATTTAGACGTCCCTTACCATCAAACACAATATATGCTTTTGATTTTTGAGGTACATAGATAGGCTTATCCAGTTCTACCCAATCTTTCCCCCAAACAATTAAACTTTCACTCCCAGATACTAAACCATCACAATCTAAATCATCGTATAGTTGATGAGTTATTTCATTTGCCTCTCCATCTATCCCTGCCGCTGTCCATTCCGCGACATTTTTTCCTGGTGCTGTGGTAATTTTTCCATCAATAGAAGAAAAGATGTTTAAAATTACTTCTGGTTTATTCAATATATCCCCCCCATTTCGTAGTCTCTTTTTCATGTTATAGTAAACAAAAAAAGAGCTCAGTTATTGTGTAACTCTTGTTCAAAAATCCTCTCTCTATAAAAAAAGAGATAACTCTGTTTTTCTCGCTGCTCTATAACTTAATACCAATTATTTCAAAATCCCATCTGTAACTCAATGATTAATTTCACAAAAAAAGAAGCTTATCTGTTCAAGATAAGCTCCCTTTCGTTAAATACATTATTACATTTTTCTTTCTTTTATCCATGACCAAATTCTATAACTGCCCAAAATGGATAGTAAGAAAAGAATAATCATTGCCATTACCCATATACCTAACCGGTTAACTTCTCGTAAACCTTCTGCATTTAAAGCTATAAAAGTTGAAATTCCTGCAAACATCAGGTAACAGAATACATTAGGAATAATCCAGACAACTCTCAATTTAGTGTTCTTCCAAAAAATAACCCCTTTATATAAAAAACTGTCCAATAATTGAGTAAGGGATCAGTGCTCGATCTTCAGTTATCCCCCGATCATTTAATACTTATTTACTTTGCTTCAACTATAAAACTTGTATATGGTTCATCACCAACTGACACATCAATCTTCCAAAGCCCTTCCTTTTCAAGTACGAACTTTGCTCCGCTTTGTTTGCTATCAATATCCCATTCATAAAGTTGTACTGTCTCTCCTGTATCTTTATGAGTTGCTTCCATTTTATATCGTTTACCATTAAAGTCTTCATCACTATCCAAGAAATACACGTGATACAATCTGCCTTCACTTACTGGAAATTCTGGCTCATCACTTTCACCGTTCACCTTCATAATCCCAAACCTTCCTTCCGTTCCATGTAAAGTCATATTTTCATAAGTAAATGTTGGACTTAACTCCCAACTGGATACTGGTTGATCTTCTGTTAATCCGTCTTTGATCATTTCCAGGATGTATTCACCTCTAAAGATAAAGAAGGTTAATACCAAGAGGGACAAGAGAATTATTAAGCCAAAGATTATTGAAGGTATTAATCCTTTTTTCTTTTCCATTGTTTGATACCCCCTTTTAGATATAACTTCCCTTAACGTAATTAACAGTTTAAAAGTTAGACGGAAACAGAATTTTTTTAGTTTCAAATTATTGAATTAATCTTTCTTACTTAAATATAAAAGCTGGTATCTATACCTAATCTTCACGATAACAATCTTGTCAGAGTTCACTTATATTACAAATAGAGAAGGTGGGACAAAAGTGTTTTAATCAAAGTAAAACCCAAACTAAATTGCCTACTAACAGGCAGAATAGTTCGGGTTTTTATTTTGTTCAATGTACATTTAGATTTCAGCTCTTTCCAGCGGTTGATTGGAGTGCAATGCCGAGTTATCATGAACAAAACTAGCTCCTTACCCGTTACATCGTAGGTTAATTTGGTAATCAGACCTTTATACGGAAAGATAAAATGTGAAAACCCACGAATATCAGAGTGCTAACCGCAGTAGAGATTTTTGCCTTCTTGCCGTATTCTTACCTTCTATTCAATCAAAGAAGAAGGAGGATCAAGACAAACTAAAATAAGTTACACTCCATCCTCTCAGGGTGAAATTGTGTAAACTTATCCATATTCAAAACCGGTTCCAGCGATTGATTGGAGTGCAAAACGAAGACTCCTGCGTGAGAAGCGTGTTAGGTAGACTTGTCCAGCTCCGGCGGCTAGAGGCTCACCAACCGCCCGCGGAAAGTGAAGTCTTGCACGGAAATCATTAGCGGTATTTAAAACATACACTGAAATTGTTCGTCTTTATGTCGTGGTTTTCCCAACCCCTGTTGTATATAAGTTTCAAACAGAAAAAAACAGCCTGCTAATCAGGCTGTTTTTGCAGCGGGGATCGTACCCCAATTATTCTTCTTACATGTATTCATCGTTCCAACATGGGAATCCTGCTTTTATATTTATCAATCAATTTTCTATTATGTTCTCCCCCGCCATCTACGTTTCCGCTCTTGAAGATTGGCGGATCAAACTGCTGTTCAATCATCACGTTGACTGCCTCTGCCATAACCGCATTGACAATCGCCGCCCCGATAACCGTTGATCCCGAACCAAACGATTCATCCAGTGATTCGTGCTGCATAAGGGAATCCCCTACCTCAATATGATTATCAATCGTTAGGTCACATGATTCATATAAGTACTTTCCAGTCTTGTGCCTGGATGATTGGCTTTTGGCATAACGGGGGGAGGTGATGGCTATTACATAAGCACCTTGTTTCTTCGCGATTTCGGCAACATCGATCGGCACGGGATTCCTGCCGGATGTCGAAGCGACAATCACGACATCTTCCGGTTGTATCCTGATATCAGCCATGAAATCTTCAGCTAATTGTTCTGCTTTTTCTAATTGAGAAGAGCGAACCGCCCCTTTATGGAGCATTAAATCTTCTATTAGAATCGGGCTGATTGGTGCCAGTCCTCCGGCTCGATAAAATAACTCTTCCCCCAGCATGTGTGAATGGCCGCATCCGAAAACGTGGACAATCCCATCTTGTTGAATAGAAGATGCAATGGCTTGTGCTGCATTCTTGATTCTATTGCCTTCATCCTTTTCGACTCTATTCAATAATTTCTGGAGCTCTTCGAAATATTGATTGAACATGGCTGGAAACCCCTTTTTATTTTTTGAATCCGTTCATACGATAATGCTGATTCTTTCATTCGTTAAATAACAGTGAAAAGGATTTAGATATATACCTTCTCATTGGCCAACGCGGCTTTATCCGCAATGATTGTAACATTTGGATGGTTTCTTAATATGGAGGCAGGGAAGCTTTCCGTTACTTCATTGTGCAGGAATTGAGATAACGCTTCTTTTTTATTTTCTCCTGAAATAAGGAGCAATATTTCCCTGCTTTTCATAATCGTCGCGATCCCCATCGTAACAGCCTTTTTGGGAACATCTTCGAAACTGGAAAAGTATCGTGCATTTGCTTCTCTTGTCGACTGAGCCAATTCGACGATATGTGTGTTGGACTCAAATGAGGTGCCTGGCTCATTGAAACCTATATGGCCGTTGCTCCCGATTCCAAGGATCTGCAGGTCAACCCCTCCATGATCGCTTACCAATTTTTCGTAATCCGTGCATTCCTTTTTAAGGTCACATGCATCCCCTTGTGGAATATACGTGTTACTTTTGTCAATATCGATATGATTAAAAAGCTGATGGTTCATAAAGTAGCGGTAGCTATTGGGATCATCTCCCGAAATGCCGGCATACTCATCTAAATTAAATGTTGTGACGTCTTTATAGGACGTGTGATTTTCATTATGATCTTCAATTAGATTTTGATACGTCCCTATAGGAGTCCCTCCTGTAGCGAGACCGAGATTGAGCTTTTTTGAATGACGGACTTTTTCTAAAATGTATGCTGCAGCCCGTTTGCTCATTTCTTGATAATCCTTTACTTCAATAACATTCATATCGTTTTCCTCCTTTAGACATGCAAGTGTCGTCTTGCAGAACCTCTATACAAATAATCTATAATGTTTGTGCTTTCTTCTCAGATAATCGTTTGTCGAAATGAACTCTTCAGAATAAATCCGTATTACCTTTAGCAAAATAGATGTGTGATGATCTTTCATCAACCCGCACCTTTTCGAACGTTTATGATACAGCTTCACTTTTTAACTATGAGCCGATATCATCTTAGCATCTCCAACCCGAATATGTCTATACCAATTTAAATACACATTTTTTCCGAATATCCAATTTAATGTATTTACTGTCACAACTGGATTGATGTATGTACAGATATCGATATTGGTATAGACATCTATATAGATTCGGTGTTATGATAGGGCTTGTTTAGAAAAACGCTTTCATCAATTTCTTTAAAGGAGAGAGTACAATGTTAGGATTTTTACAACGAATTGGTAAATCGCTAATGCTTCCAATCGCAGTATTGCCTGCAGCAGGATTGCTTCTTCGATTCGGGCAGCCTGATATGTTGGACATTGCTTTCATAGCTAATGCCGGTGACGCAATATTTGCTAACTTGGCACTGATTTTCGCCATTGGAGTTGCAATGGGGTTTGCTAAAGATAATAATGGAGCTGCAGCATTATCCGGTGCTATCGGCTACTTAGTTTTAACAAACGGTACCCAGGCTCTGGATGAAAATATTAATATGGGAGTATTAGGAGGAATTATTGCAGGTATAGTGGCAGGACTGCTCTATAACCGTTTCCATGATATAAAGCTCCCTGAATGGTTAGGATTCTTTAGTGGAAGAAGATTCGTTCCAATCGTCACATCTGTTGCAATGGTCATCATAGCCGGCATAGCGGGATATGGTTGGCCGCCGGTACAAGCTGCCATTGATGGGATTGGAAATTGGATCATTGATATGGGTGCAATTGGTTCAGGGCTGTACGGTTTCTTGAACCGTTTATTGATTCCACTGGGACTGCACCATGTATTAAACAGTTTGTTCTGGTTTGAATTCGGTGATTATGCTGGGAAATCAGGGGATATTGCACGATTCTTCGCAGGAGATCCTTCTGCAGGAGGCTATATGACTGGTTTCTTCCCTGTTATGATGTTTGGTCTTCCCGCAGCTGCATTCGCCATTATCGCCACTGCAAAACCAGAGAAAAGGAAAGCTGTTTCAGGTATGTTCATCGGCCTTGCGTTAACTTCTTTCCTTACCGGGATCACAGAACCAATCGAATTCTCATTCATGTTTGTAGCCCCATTATTATATGGAGTCCATGCCGTTTTAACAGGGCTTTCCATGTGGATTACATCCCTGCTTGGCATTCGGGATGGATTTACATTCTCAGCGGGTGCGATCGACTATTTACTCAACTTCCAAATTGCTGAAAAGCCTTTGCTGATATTGGTTGTCGGAGTCATTTATGCCGTCATCTATTTCGTCATTTTCTATGTCTTAATTAAAGCACTGAACCTGAAAACACCTGGCCGTGAAGACGAAACAGAAGAAGAAGAAAGTCACGCAGGTCCTGCTGTCGGAAATGATAAATATGAACAAATCGCCCATTATTTCATCCAGGATATCGGCGGAAAAGATAACCTTACTGTCATTGATAACTGTGCCACGCGCCTTCGCCTTAACGTAAAGGACATGGAGAAGGTAAATGACTCTTCATTAAAGAGACATGGAGCAAAAGGAGTCATGAAAATAAATAAGACCAATCTGCAAATTATCGTTGGTACAGATGTTGAATTTGTTGCAGAGGCCATGAAACGATATGATGGAACTCATACGAATGCAATTCCAGCTTCAGAAGCGGCACCTGCTCCTGAAACCGGGGGATTGATTCCATTGAACGAAAAGGACTTTGTTTCACCTATCGAAGGTAAAATTGTGCCTATCACAGAAGTGGAAGATCAAGTATTCTCACAAAAAATGATGGGTGACGGCTTTGCAGTTGTTCCGACGAAAGGATCTGTCGCTTCGCCTGTTGATGGAGAGATCATGAACATCTTCCCTACAAAGCATGCGATCGGAATCAAATCCAAGCAGGGATATGAAATCCTGATCCATATCGGAATCGATACTGTAAAGTTGAATGGAGAAGGCTTTACTGTACTTGTCCAAGAAGGAGAAAAGGTTACAAAAGGACAGGAATTAGTAAAATTTGATCTTACATTCATAGAAAAATCAGCCACTTCCATCACTACACCAGTTATATTCACGAACTTGACCAATCTTAATCTTAAGAAACTTGGCAGCGTAAAACAGGGTGAAAATGGAGTGTTAACGATAGAATAAAACCTTGAATAAAAAAAGTAGTGTCTTAAGCGGATGATTCACCGCTAGACACTACTTTTTTTCATTAGATGCAGAACTTGCTTTATTTAGCTCAGCCCCCTATGTTCTCCCTAAAATGAAGGAGGAGTGACTGAGAAAAAGATAGTTGCTTCTGTACTGTAATCGTTAATCCACAGATGTTTCATACGGGAAGGAATCTTCACACTATCCCCGGTTTCCAGGACATATTCTTGTCCCTCTAAATTAATTCTTATTTGCCCTGTTAAGACAAATGCAACTTCTTCCCCCTTATGTTCTAAAGGCTTTTCCGATGATGTACTATCAGGAGGAAAGGTCATGATAGCCGAAGCCAGTTTTCCAGAAAGATCAGGTGATACTAATTCATATGTCAAATGATCAATCACCATTTTCCGCCTATTCTTTGATCTGACGACTAACTCTTCTGTATTTACTTCTTCCAGCAAGAAACTGAATGTAGGGACATTCAGGACTTTAGCTAAGACCTTAAGAGTTTGAATAGAGGGATTTGCGATCCCCCGTTCAATCTGACTTAACATAGAAGGTGTTATTTCAGCTGTGTCAGCTAATTCCCGAATGCTTAAACCATTTGATTTCCTGTACTGCTCAACCTTTTTCCCTATATTAATATTTTCCATTATACACTCCGTTAAATTAGATTTAATTTTATTAAATATTACTTAACTCATCTCTTGTTTCTATGTTAAAATAAATTTACTTTAATTAAGTATGATT
>NZ_JABMCR010000142.1 GCF_013179555.1 Bacillus haikouensis | reverse complement strand
GGACTAAGGAAATATGCAGGAGATCTTGTTGATGTTTTTGCTACTAAAAGTTTATTGCTGCTCCCTCTTTATTTGATTGGGGGTATCGGGTTATTTCTATTATTCGGCATCCTGTTCTTTCTTTCCTACCATATTGAAAATACTTTTCATATCGACGGTTTTTTCAAGGGGTTTTCTTTTATTTTTCCGCTTGGGGCAATGACGATTGCATCCACTTGGTGCGCTCGTTCGGTTAAGGGTGATGAAGAGATGGGGTGGAGCTATATCAAGTGGGGAATCGGTTTGATGACGATTCCTCTAGGAGCTTTAATTTTCTTTCAATCACTTGCGTCACTGCTATTCTGCATAACCGTATGTTTCGGCGGACTAGGCCTGATTCTTCCTGTACTCAATACCTTTATTACCGGAAGTGTGGAAGAAGGAGAGAGAGGGTTTGTCGTAAGCATGTATGGTGCTGTAAGGTTTCTCGGGGTGGCAATGGGTCCGATTGCCTATTCGGTGTGGAAAGAAGATTTGGCTGAGATGTATATCATTTCATTCCTTTTTTCAATACTAAACATTCTGCTGTATCTGCTAATCTGTATTCGTCGTGAATGGGTCTTTAGACCTAAAGTTCAATAAAAATATACACTCTATTTACACTTCCTTAACATTTATCTGAGACGATAGTACAGGAAAAAGTTGGGGAGGAAGTAGAAAAATGCCGAAAACACCTTTGGTATCCTTAAGTAACGCTTTCAAGAATTATAGTGTCCGAAAACAAAATCTTTTACATTCTTTCAGTTTAAAGCCTCGGTTATTAATCGTAATGATGTTCACTGTAGTATTGACAGGTACTATTATAGGCTCGATTACGTATGTACAATCAGAAAAAACAGCCATTCATCTTATGGAACAGCGTTTAGCGCGTGAGGTGACATCCATTAATGATATTGCTCAAAGTCTAATGCTGATAAATGCAGGAAAGAAAGATCAGTTTAAGGAACAGTTTGACAGGATAATTAAAAAACAGGATACAGCATTGATACAGGACGATTTGGAAGCGCAATATTTTCTGATTCAGAATCAGCGCGCAATCCCGTATTCAGTGAGTAAGAATACAGACCTTCAATTTCCAGCAGAACTTATCAAGGAAATTGAAAAGAATGAAAAAGGTACTGCTCATAAAACCATTGATGGAAAAAAATATACGCTGGCTTATCACACCATCCAAGAATTGCAGGGGGAATACGTTCTTGTCATCCCTCAGGAAAATTATATGAAAAATATTCACTCAATTGCCATTTTTACAATGATCGCGATTGCTTTATGTATAGCAGCTGCATGTATGATCGTCCTGATTATCGTGAATCGACTGGTTTCGCCGATAACTGAACTTAGGGAGGCAATGAAAAGAGTACGTAATGGAGATTTGCATTCAACAATTTCGATCGATACTTCAATGCCTGAGATTAATTCTCTTCAAAAAAGCTTTCAATTGATGATTGAAAAAATGCGCGGCCTTATCTTAAATATTCATCAAACAACAGAACATCTATCTCTTACCGGAAAAAAACTGCAATTGTCTACTAGTGATATACTTGATGAAAACAGCAGGATGATGGAAACAGTCAGACTGGTAAAAAAAGGGGCAGAGGAGACAGCCGGTACTTCTGAACAAAGCGTACATTATTTTTATGAAATGAAGGGCTCTATTGAGGCAGTATTTGGCAAAATGGAAAATGTTCAAAGTAGCACGAGGAACATGAACCTTTCAGCAAATGAAGGTGAAATCCATGTAGATCATATGGTGAAAGGAATAAAGGACTTCTATCAAGAATTAACTGCGATGGCCGAAGTGATAAAGAATGTCGACGATCACTCCAGGTCGATTGTATCAGTCATATCGCTTATACAACAGATAGCTGAACAAACGAAGCTTCTAGCATTGAATGCAGCCATCGAGGCTGCAAGAGCCGGAGAATCAGGCAGAGGATTTGCGGTGGTAGCCGCAGAAGTGAAAAAACTTGCGGAACAATCTGCGGATGCGACGGGGAATATTTCTGGTACCATACATAAAATGAAAGACATTACAGAGCATGCTGCTTCCAGGTTTACGTTATTTATTTCTGAGTTTAACAAACAAATACATGAAGCAATAAGTACGAAGGAGTCATTTGATTTAGTGAAGAAGGATATAGGAGAAGTCACAGAAGTTCTGGATAACATTAGAAATGATTTAAGCTATTTGCAGGACTCTTTACCAAAAGTAGAATACTCTACAGATGCTTTTTCCTCGGTCGCTCAAGAAACAATGGCAGGGACTGAAGGGATGATGACTGCGTTTAACAATCAGTTAAGAAAACTAAACACCACTTATAAAATTGGAGAAGAACTGTTAATAAACTCCAATGATCTAAGGAAGATCAGTAAACAAATGAATATTTAAAATACCCCCTTCCCTGAAAAGGTAAGGGGGCGATTTTTATGCTTTTTTCTTTGGCTGAGGTATTTCTTTAATGGCCAGATACATGATCACTGTCAGCACGAACCAGTCCAACATTGGAGCAGCTGCTATGGAAGTTTGCAGTAGATTCATCAGGGTGAAAAACAGTGTAGAAACGGTTGCTGAATAAGCAGCGATCCTCCAGCTTCGACTGAAATTTATATTTCGCTTGATAAGTTTGGCAATGAATACTCCGATCATAGCGAAAATGGTAACTTTCAAAAACATCAACCCTGAAGTGAAAAGATAAAGGATGAGCAAGGCGGCAGGAAGCAGTATCCATTTTAAAGAAAGGATCGAGTCGATCACATTTATCACCATTTCATCCGTTACAGAGAAATCACTGAAAGCGGAGTAAGCATTGGATTGCTTATTTCCATCATTGATTACAACCAAATGTTTTTCAAGGAAAGCAACTGTATTTCCATCAATATCCAAGTCGCTCTCCTCTATTTCACCCGTACTATCAAATATGATGGTCATATCGTCCTTCTCGACCGTCATCGGCTGATTTATTTCTGAGGAAAGAGAGCCATCTTCAATTGAAAATGAAGGGAGTTCAGTCTTCAAAGCTTCCTTGACAGACTGTAAAGAAGAGGAAGCAAATGTGATGAACTGTACAGTTGTGGGCAGAATAGAAATCAATGTCAGTAGAAAAACGTACCGAATCGTTTTACCAATCCCCTGAAAACGGAATGCTGAGATATCCTTAGGGGAATAAATACTCTTATACAATTGTTGAAACAGGTTCATATCGAATACGTACTCCTTTCAGTAAAACACATATTCATTCTAAGCCTGATTCCAAGTCAAAGGCAAGAATAACCCAAAAACAGACATGAATAATAATTATAATTTGTAATGGAACTGTAATATAACTGCACTTTTATTAACCTATTGTAAATTTGGAGTAAAAACTATTTACGAATTCAATAAAATGTATTAAAAATGGAATGGGGTTTTTGTTGTTAAATGTCGAAAAACTAAGTAGGGGTTGAAAAAATGGAATTAAATTGGCAAGAGATGTTGTTCCAGTTCTTTGGCGGGCTGGGGATATTCCTCTTTGGAATAAAGTATATGGGTGACGGCCTGCAAAAGTCTGCAGGGGAACGCCTGAAAGACATCCTCGATAAGTTCACGACCAATCCATTCATGGGTGTACTTGCAGGGATTTTCGTTACTGTTCTGATTCAATCAAGCAGTGGTACGACAGTTATCGTTGTTGGTCTGGTAAGCGCCGGATTCATGACCCTGAGACAAGCCATCGGTGTAATCATGGGTGCCAATATCGGTACAACTGTGACAGCATTCATCATCGGATTTGATATTGGTGCTTACGCATTGCCTATTATTGCAATCGGTACGATTCTGCTATTCTTCTTTAAGAATAAAAAAATTCAGAACTTCGGTCAGATGATCTTTGGTTTTGGTGCCTTATTCTATGGACTGGAGTTAATGGGCGGGGGAATGAAGCCGCTTCGATCACTTGAAGCCTTCCATGATCTGACGGTAAGCATGAGTTCCAATCCTATTCTCGGAGTTGTAATTGGTACATTATTTACAGTAATTGTACAAAGTTCTTCGGCAACCATCGGGATCTTGCAGGAACTATATAGTTCAAATCTGGTAGATATCAATGCTGCACTTCCGATTTTATTCGGTGATAATATCGGAACGACAATCACTGCAGTATTAGCTGCACTCGGTGCATCGGTAGCGGCAAGAAGAGCTGCTGCAGTCCATGTAATGTTCAACCTGATCGGAACGACAGTCTTCCTGATTGCCCTTCCATTATTTGAGAAAATGGTTTTGTTCCTTCAGACTCAATTGGACTTGAATGAGCCAATGACGATTGCCTTTGCACATGGGACATTCAATATTACGAATACAATCATTCAATTTCCTTTCATTGCAATGTTAGCTCTAGTTGTAACGAAACTGATTCCCGGCCAGGATTCTTTTGTTGACTCAAATTCCAAGCATTTAGATCCCGTATTTATCGAACAATCGCCTTCCATCGCGTTGGGACAGGCGAAAGAAGAAGTTCTTCGCATGGGTCAATTTGCAGTAAAAGGCTTACAAGAAACAAATGAATTCTTAAGGACAAAAAGCTCGAAGAATTCAGAGGCTGCTTATCAGATTGAAGGAGCAATCAATAACCTGGATAAGAAAATCACGAATTATTTAGTGGACCTATCCTCTTCTTCATTATCAGAGGGGGAATCAGAACGTCATTCCATCTTGATGGACACTGTACGCGACATCGAACGGATCGGCGATCATTTTGAAAATATCGTTGAGTTGATCGAGTATCAGCAATCTAACAAGGTGAAAATTACAGATGACGCTATGGAAGATCTGGAAACGATGTTCAATTTAACGATCGATACTGTTGAGAGATCCCTTGAGTCACTGGATCTCAACGATACAGACATCGCCCGTGAAGTTGCTGAAAAAGAAGACAAAATCGATAAAATGGAAAGAAAGCTCCGTAAGCAGCATATTCTTCGCTTAAATGAAGGAAAATGTTCAGGACAGGCAGGAATCGTATTTGTGGATATTATCAGCAATCTGGAACGTATAGGAGACCATGCCGTAAATATTGCAGAAGCAGTATTAGGTGTAGAATAATATAAACAAGCAGCGTCAAAGACTGACTCAGAAGCTGAGTCAGTCTTTTTTAGAAGGGAGGCAGCAACATGGATATCCTTTATTGGACAATTATTATCATTCTGATGGCAATATCGTTTGTCGGGCTGGTGTATCCAATCATACCAAGTGTTCTGTTTTTGTTGGCCAGCTTTTTGCTATATGGTGTATTCTTCGAATTCTCACCGTTTAACTGGCTTTTCTGGACCGTGCAGATTCTTTTTGTAGTGTTACTATTCGGTGCAGATTACTTAGCGAATTTAGTGGGTGTGAAAAGGTTCGGCGGTACGAAGGCGGGGATATGGGGCAGTACGATCGGGCTTTTGATCGGTCCTTTCATAATTCCTGTCTTTGGTATCATCCTTGGTCCATTTCTTGGAGCAATCATCGGTGAATGGATTGTACATCGGTCATCATTTAAGAAAACCATTAAAGTTGGAATCGGCTCGGTTGTCGGATTTGTCTCAAGTGTATTCACCAAGGGCCTGATTCAGCTGGTGATGGTCATTTACTTTTTTCTTGTCATTTAATCTGGTTAAGATGTTTTTGTTTTTGGATAGTTCCAGCTGTAGATGGGCAATTTATTTTTGTAAGAAAAGCAAATCAAATTATTTGAACACATATAGGAGATTTGGTAATCTTATACTGAAACGACCTGAAAAGATTTCAGGAAACTTACATAGGGAGGAATTTTATTATGGCTTACAAATTACCTGAATTACCTTATGCATATGACGCTTTAGAGCCTCATATCGATAAGGAAACAATGAACATTCACCACACAAAACACCATAACGCATATGTAACGAAAGTAAATGATGCTCTTCAAGGACACGACGAACTATTAAGCAAATCAATTGAAGATCTAGTTTCCAATTTAGATGCAGTTCCTGAAGGAGCTCGTACTGCTGTACGCAACAATGGCGGCGGTCACGCTAACCATTCCCTATTCTGGACAGTCCTTTCTCCAAACGGCGGAGGAGCTCCAAGCGGTGAATTAGCTGACGCGATTACTTCCAAGTTCGGAAGCTTTGACAAGTTCAAAGAAGAATTCGCTAATGCTGGTGCAACACGCTTCGGTTCCGGCTGGGCTTGGCTTGTAGTCAACAATGGTGAATTAGAAGTGACAAGTACCCTGAACCAGGACAGCCCGCTGATGGAAGGAAAGACTCCTATCCTTGGACTTGACGTATGGGAGCATGCTTACTACTTAAATTATCAAAACCGTCGTCCAGACTACATCAATGCTTTCTGGAATGTAGTGAACTGGGATGAAGTATCGAAGCGTTATTCTTCTGCTAAATAATAGCAGTATCTGCATGTAAGAGAGGTTCTTTTTAGAACCTCTCTTTTTTTTGTATAACTTCCTGCCCTTTTTCAAAAGATAGGGGTACGTAAAAGGGGAGTTATAAATGAGCAGGTTTAAACGAATATTGGGTGACATTGATTTAACAAGGGACCTTTCATTGTTATTGTTGATCGGGGGATTGTATTCACTGAGTATTGCTTTATCAAACACGTTCGTGAATATCTATCTATGGAAGCAATCAGGTGAATTCATCGATCTCGGGATATACAACTTGACAGTTGTCATTTTTCAGCCTTTAACGTTCATTTTAGCGGGCAGGCTTGCAAAGAAGGTTGACAGGGTCATCGTTCTTAGATTAGGTGTTATTTTTTTGGCCATGTTTTACATATCTGTCCTTACATTCGGGGAATCCGCCGAGAATTTATTGGTTGTCCTCGGTGCATTGCTCGGAATAGGATATGGTTTCTATTGGCTGGCATTTAATGTACTTACATTTGAAATAACGGAGCCGGAGACGAGGGATTTCTTTAATGGCTTTCTCGGGACGCTCACTTCGGCAGGGGGGATGCTTGGTCCCATACTTGCTGGTTTTATTATTTCAAGGTTTACATCTTTCAAGGGGTACACAATCGTATTTGGTATATCCCTTGCGTTATTCACTGTTGCTGTTCTGTTAAGTTTTTTCTTGAAAAGAAGACCTGCCTCCGGTCGCTATTTATTTGTAAGGATATTCAAAGAAAGACAATATAATAAGAACTGGCGGCTGATTACCAATGCGCATTTTTTTCAGGGACTTCGTGAAGGGACTTTTGTGTTCATCATTTCCGTGTTCGTGTTCATCAGTACTGGAAGTGAGTTTGCGATAGGTACGTTCGGACTGATCAATTCCGGGATAGCCTTTATCGGTTATTATGCAGTTTCGAGATTTATTAAGAAACGTTTTCGAAAGAAAGCCATTCTGTTTGGGGGCATGCTGCTTTACCTTTCGATCTTTCTTATCGTATTCGACCTGACGTATACAAAATTATTGTTGTATGCTGCGACGATTGCCATTGCCTACCCGATTTTGCTGGTACCTTATATATCTATGACGTATGACGTCATCGGTACGGGATGGAAGGCTGCGGAAATGAGGATTGAATATATCGTCGTAAGAGAACTATTTTTGAACCTTGGAAGGATCGTTTCGGTTGTGGCATTTATTATTGCCGTCACATATTTCAATCAAGATCAGAGCATTCCGGTTCTTCTCATGCTCCTTGGTGCCGGACATACGTTGATTTACTTTTTTGTGAAAAAAGTGGAGCTGCCCGCATCCTGAATATGTAAATACGTTCAAAGGGAGGAATTTATTTCCTTCCTTTGTTCTGTGATTTCCTTGCCTTGAGAGTAGAAAAAGGAGTCTGTTTTCTATAAAATAAAGGATGGACAGAAAATTGATTCGATTATTTTTACATAGAGGAAGGACTGGAACGTTTGAAGAAAAGTAAGAAAAAGAAAAAGACACATGTCCCCGCAAGGATGAATTTGCTGTTTTTTGCGGTGTTCTTGTTATTCTCTCTTTTGGTTCTGAGATTGGGACTCGTTCAGATTGTGAATGGGGAAAGTTATAAAAATGAAGTAGAACGAACAGAAGATGTCGTCGTCAAAACAAGCGTTCCCCGGGGGAAAATCTTCGACCGCTATGGGAATGTGATTGTCGATAACATCCCGTTAAATGCCATCACTTATACAAGGACCAACAATACTTCAATCGAAGAAATGTTCGAGGTAGCGGCAAAGCTTGCAGACTACATTGAGAAAGATGCCAAAGAAGTGACAGAACGGGATAAGAAAGATTATTGGATCATCAAGAATGAGAAGAAAGCGGAAGAAAAAGTTTCTGAGAAAGAAATACAGAAGCTTCAAAATAATGAAGAATTATCAGAGGAAGACGTCAATGCTGAAGTATATCAAATGAGACTCGACCGTATCACGGAAGAAGAGCTTTCGGCTTTGACGAAAAAAGATTTGGAAACGATAGCCATCTATCGTGAATTTACAACTGGTTATGCACTGAACCCTCAAATCGTAAAGAATGAAGGTGTCACACCAGAGGAGTTTGCAGTGGTCAGTGAACATTTAAGCGAGCTGCCGGGTGTTAACACGACGACTGACTGGAAACGATCGTATGTGTTTGATGATACGTTAAGAACGATTCTCGGAAATGTATCGTCCACTCGGGAAGGTCTGCCGAAGGATCTGGTTAATTCCTACCTCGCAAGGGATTACAATCGGAATGACCGTGTAGGCAAGAGCTATGTTGAGCTTCAATACGAAGAAGTACTTCAAGGACAGAAAGAGCAGATTAAAAATGTGACAAAGGGTGGAAGTGTGCTTGAATCTTTATTGATCCAGGAAGGACAGCGGGGGAAAGATGTCGTTCTGACGATTGATATGGAATTGCAGCGTGAAGTCGAAAAAATCATTGAAGAAGAGTTGATGAAGCAAGTGGTCAATCGCAGTGAGTCGCCTGACCTTGACCGCGCCTATGTTGTCATGATGGATCCCAGTACCGGGGAAATCCTTGCGATGGCAGGGAAACAGTATGTGAAGAATCCGGAAACAGGCAAGTATGAGATGCGTGATGCCGCCCTCGGGACTTTCACCTCTACTTATGAGGTAGGTTCAGTCGTGAAGGGCGCAACGGTGCTGACAGGGTATATGACCGGCAACCTGACCCCGGGAGAAGTATTAGTAGATGAGCCTATTATCATCGGAAGGGAAGGTACACCGAAGACTTCTTGGTTTAATCGGTACGGCAGTATACCAATGACGGATTTATTCGCTCTTGAAAAATCCTCTAACTCTTATATGTTCAAAATTGCAATGAGATTAAACGGACAGCACTACGTGCCCCGTGCCACTATGGGCATTAATCCCGAGGCAATTAAAACGTTCCGTAATCACTTTTCACAATTCGGTTTGGGGGTGTCAACGGGAATAGATTTGCCAGGTGAGGCAACCGGAATTGAAGGGACCATGTCAAATCCAGGTTTGCTTCTCGATTTCGCAATCGGGCAGTTTGACACGTATTCAACAATGCAGCTTGCTCAGTATGTATCCACCATCGCAAATGATGGGTACCGTGTGCAGCCTCATGTCATGAAAGAGATCAGGGAGCCGACAAATGAAAAGGACATGCTCGGCCCGGTATTATTCGAAAAAGAAACAAATGTCTTGAACCGAATTGAAGCAACGTCATCTCAAATAGAACATGTCCAAAAAGGGTTTTATCGTGTTTATCATTCACCTGAAGGTACTGCTTATGCGCAGTTCAAAGATGCTCCGTATAATGCGGCTGGTAAATCAGGAACCGCTGAAACATATATTGACGGTAAACTTAGCTACAACACAACCCTGATCGGTTATGCACCATACGATCAGCCTGAAGTTGCGTATGCAACAATGGTTCCAGCCTCACATGTGCAGGCAAGTGGAGTGGCGGATCCCTACGTGAATAAGTACATTTCAAAGCGTGTGATGGACAAGTACTTTGAACTGAAGAAGAAACGTGCAAAAGAAGCCGGTGACACGACAACTGTCAATAAAAAGATTGAAAACGCTGATGAAGCAGAAAAAAGACAAGAAGAAGATCGAGTTGAAAATAACTGATGAAACGACTAAAGGCTGATCCCTGATGAGGATCAGCTTTTTTTTATAGGAATAAAGATGCAATGGAATTGATTTCATTCAAATGAATAAGTAAAAAAGCTTACGTGTCATCAATGGATAAATTTCTCGATATTTAAGGGTAAGAAGTGTTTTAACATACCTTTCAAGCGCTGAAACATAAATAATTGTCGAATTTACAAAACCTTTACAAACGATTAAAACCCAATTAACACTTATCTATTAATCTAGTACTCGTAGGACAAAACAACCAAGTTTCTTAGGGGGAATTTAGGAATGAAAAGCTTTAAACATTTAGCAATGTCAGCAATGGTTGGCTCCGCACTTCTATTAGGTGCATGTGGTTCCAGCGGAGGGGCTGAAAGTAATGGAGAACAATTATCAGGTAATGTGAAAGTTGACGGTTCTTCTACTGTCGCACCGATCGCTGAAGCAATCAACGAAGAATATGCTGCAGTACAACCAGATGTTAAAGTTTCAATTGGTGTTTCCGGATCAGGCGGGGGATTTGAAAAGTTCATCGCTGGAGAAACAGATTTATCTAATGCGTCCCGACCAATCAAAGATGAAGAAAAGAGTAGTCTTGAAGAAGCAGGAATTGATTTTACGGAATTTAAAGTAGCGAACGACGGGCTTTCTGTCGTTGTAAATAAGGAAAATGACTGGATAGAAGAACTGACGATGGAAGATCTCAGAAAACTTTGGTTAGAAGATGGAAAGACGAAGAAATGGTCTGACATCAACCCAAAATGGCCGGATGAGGAAGTTAAATTCTTTTCCCCGGGGACAGACTCAGGAACATATGATTTCTTCCATGAAGAAGTATTGGAAGAAAAAGATATGGTCAGACAAAATATCCAGCTTTCAGAAGACGATAATGTTCTTGTTACAGGTGTGACAGGTGACAAAAACGCAATTGGATTCTTTGGATATGCTCACTATTTAGCCAATAAAGATAATCTGAAAGTGGTAAAGATCGATGGTGTAGAACCGACAAATGAAACAGTCGAAAGTGGGGATTATCCATTATCCCGTCCATTGTTTGTATATGCAAAAAATGAATCGATGAAAGACAGTGAAGCAGCTTATGACTACAT
>NZ_JABMCR010000141.1 GCF_013179555.1 Bacillus haikouensis | reverse complement strand
AGCAGGAAAGGCGACCAGCTATTCCATTGTCCTTCTTTGATATAGCGGTCTGCCTCGACGATCCTGCGTGCAGCCGTCATCAACAATGCAAAGGTTAAGTCAGCCGTCGTATCAGTCAGGACATCCGGGGTATTGCAAACGACCACCCCTTTTTGCTTCGCAGCTTCGAGATCAATATTATCGTATCCGACTGCCAGGTTCGCAACCACCTTGAGGGAGTCTGCCTTTTCAAGAAGTTCCTCATTCACTTTATCCGACAGCATGGTGAGCAGTGCAAAAGCCTTTTGTGATTTCTGAAGCAGCAGGTCCCTTGGTACCGGGGCGTCTTCTTTTTCCCACATTTCCACGTAAAACTCCTGCTTTAACGGTTCGATTACAGCCTGAGGTAATTTCCTTGTGATATAAATAAACGGTTTCATAGAGTGTCCCTGCCTTCATAACATTTCCTTCTAGTTTAACATAAAATGGCTTTCATTGATGTTTCGAAGAAGTTACAGCCAGGTCACCAAAGGGATCCCCCATTTTTTCACGGGCACCTCTGACAAGTGGTAAAAATCAGACAGGAAGGACTCATAATGCTGTGAATTTTTCAAATAGCGTTCAAGCTTATCCTCTGCCGTCTTTTTCTGTTGATCGGTTTGTGATATATAGTATTCTTCAATACATTCAAAATAATGGAGTGGAAACAATACCCTTGAGTATAACAGTCTCCAGGCGAACGGAGACAGCGGTGCAACCGTTTCGTACTCCCTTAAGAATTCCTGCAATCCGGGATGGAAGGTTTGACTTTTTTTGAAATATTGCTCCCTCACCCATTCAGCAAGATCCCTGCTCGAGTGATCGAATACCCAGTGGAATGGAAAGTGAATACAGGTCTCGGTTCCCCACGTGTTGTGCCTGAAGCGTTCGTGACAGATTGTACCGGCGTCTTCGGGTTTCGGATCTTCATCGAGTTCTGTGTCGACCAGATACTGAATGGCATTTTCAGAAAGAGCATTATAGTATGGATAACTTTCAACGAAACGGCGCTCAAACTCATCAACCGGCTGATTCTCGAGCACGTTGAAGTATGCTTTTTCAAGCTGGGAAAGTCTTCTCTCCCACAATCCCTTCCACTGTCCCATCCTGCTGATTTTCTCGACCTTTTCCTCGAATAATCTCCCGCGAAAATGAAATTTCCCGAGTTTCCTGCCCATTTTACTGCCTGAGGCAAGAGGGAGTTCTTCATTTCTCAGGACCACATAATCATGGTTGCTTTCCGTAACGAGATAACGGTCTTCAGTACTCTGGACAAAAGAAGATACATAGCGGTCCCCTTGCGACTTCATATGCTCTGTCAGCTTAAACAGCTCCACTAATGTTTCCTGTTCCACATTTGAAACGCTGACAATACTATATAATGATCCCCCCGCCATATAGCGATCCATCACACCGTCAAAGAAGGTGCGCTCAGGGGTCAATCCGAAATGCTTCATTAGAATTTCATGAGACATATAACCCTCTCCTAACTTGTATACAAGCGGTTAGTAGTAAACATCCGCTCTCCATATTTTTTATGAATCCACTTTTTCAGGAATATCCCCCTCTACTAATGGGCAAGAATGAGGATAGAAGCTATTATTATGTCTATTTTTAAAAAGGTTATCATATGAGTAAAACAAGGCTCTGTCTCTTGAATAATATTTATATACAGAAAAGGTGAATAGGATGAAGGACAAAAAATCAATGGATGTATTAAAAGAAACCTCAAGAAGATGGCTTCATGAAAGAGGAGTAGAGATTGAAGACATCGCCAAATTAGTTATGTACCTTCAACAGAAATACCATCCTGACCTGGAGATGGAAGAATGCATTTATAACGTGGAAAGAGTATTGACAAAACGAGAAGTACAAAATGCGATACTTACTGGAATTCAATTAGACCGATTGGCTGAAAGTAAAATGCTGGAAGAGCCGCTGCAATCGATTGTTGAAGTGGATGAAGGGTTGTACGGCGTAGATGAAATCCTTGCGTTCTCCATTGTGAATGTGTATGGCTCGATCGGATTTACGAATTATGGATTCATCGATAAACAAAAACCGGGTATTCTTGAAAAACTGAATGATAAAAGCTCCGGGAAATGTCACACCTTCCTGGATGATATTGTCGGAGCCATAGCCGCTGCTGCATCAAGCCGCCTGGCACACCGGAATGAATGCCGGGAATAGCGGATAAACCCGGTTCTGGGAGCTTTGACCACTAGGGCTTATAACGGGATGGTCTCGCAGTATCATTCAATGGAAAGACTCACAAGAACGAACAAAAGAACCTGCCAGGAGTGATAATTTCCTCCTTCATTAGACAGGTTCTTTTTTATTTCCATTTCAATTAGATGGCATATGATATCGTGGAGACTGATTGCCGGTTCCCTTATACATCCCATTCATCCAGCGTATTGATTGCATAGGTTGGCTGTTCTTCCATTGTTTTAAGCAGTTCTTTTGTCGTAACGCCTGTGTGGACAAGCAATGTATCGAGACCCGCATTCATGCCTGCCTTAATGTCAGTGTCATAATTATCTCCAACCATTAATGTATCTTCTTTCGCAACGCCTAATACTTCTAAAGCCTGTTCCATGATGATTGATTCCGGTTTGCCGATGTAAATAGGTTCAGTCTGGGTCGATACCGTTACGACAGAAGTAAGCGAGCCATTTCCCGGTAACAGTCCTCTTTCAGACGGGATGGCAATATCCCCATTTGTTGAAATGAATGTTGCTCCATTACGGACTCCCAGGCAGGCAAGAGCCAGTTTTTCATAAGTAATGCCCCGGTCTAAACCGACAACTACATAATCCGGCTTTTCATCTTGAAGCTTGATCCCTTTCTCCCCTAAGGCAAAATGGATTCCTTCTTCCCCAATCACATAAGCAGTGCTGCCAGGCTTACGCTCAGCGATAAATTGCGCCGTCGCCATAGACGTTGTGAACACCTGTTCTTTAGAAGCAGATATACCGAATTCCTGCAGTTTCGCAGCTACCTGCTCAGGGCGCCGCGAGGAGTTATTTGTCACAAATAAATAAGGAATTCTCTTATCCTTCAGCCGCTGCACAAATTGACCCGCTTCCTTGATCACTTCTTTTCCCCTGTACATCGTTCCGTCCAAATCGATTAAATAACCCTTATATTGCTTCATGTTGAACCTCCAGAGCTTTTTATTTAGTATGGTATTCAAATCTGGTTTGAACCCCCAGAAATAAGAAAACGCTTTCTATATAAAGAAAGCGCTGTCCTCAAGACTAATTTTTAAATGCCGACACCGGACCCAGTTCATTCTCTAAATAACTTCGTACCTTAGCCGAAAACTGTTCTAATGTAGAATGTACATCACTTAGAATGTGCAGAAGATCACCATGATCAACCTCTGTATATTCTTGAACGAGCACTTTACGCTGTTCGATTAAACGTTTTAAATCACCGCTCATCGATCCATCAATGACCTTTTCATCCAACAGTATATCTATGATGTCTTCATAGCTTCCTGGATCTCTCATAATAAAGCCGTCAATCATACTGTTTCCCACATCAAGGACCGATTCAATCAATGTATGCCCAATCCGTTCGAGTGCAAGTTTCTGGGTCGTGGAATCCCACACTGACTGGCTGCTTACTATGCTCAGCTGATCATTCATATAGACCAGGATCTCTTCGATTTTTTCTCTATCCACGAAATACATATACATCACCTCTTCTGAATGACATCCAATTTTATTTTAACATAATTTCACCGGTCTCATATATAGTTGCGTTCCCAGTCCATTTTGTTATGATGAAGAAAGCTGACTAATTAGAGGAGGAAACGTGATGACGGAACGATTTTATTTATATGATGACGCGGAAGAGACAAAAACCCGCTTTGTAAGTTTTATGGGGGAAAACCAGCGCTACGACCTTGCCATCACCCAGACCGAAAGATATTATGGGAAATCACTCGTACTCGACCTTCAAGGAAGCCGCTTCGCCATCATCGGCCGCGATGACCTCGAAGAGCCAGGTTACTTGGAAAGCGTCTTTAAGCTGACGGCAGAAGAAGCTGCAGAACTGCGTGACTTTTTGGGTGAGACGATAATGTAGTTTGCTGCAGCGCCCGTCTATGCTGGTATGTTCTTCAACCTTAAATTACCCGCATGAACCTCTTCCACCTCTCACATACTATCCATATGAAAGGTGGGAGATAAAATGAATAAAAAGCATAATTCCCGTGACAAGGAAGAAGAGGTGTACAGTGATTTTTCCACTGTAGAAACACAACGGAATTTCCTTGTCCCCGAGACGCTTCCAGAAGGACCTTATGGATCTCCGCGCGGAAAATATGCACCTGTTGAAAATAAGAGTACGGAATGGGAAGAAGGGCAGCGCTATTATAGTGCTTTCAACTATGAAAATAAATCGCTGCATCAGGATATTCCCCGTCAGGAACCGGGTTCTCATCCAGTTCATGCAGATTCGGAACGAAATGAAGAGCCTCCTTATACTGAAAATGAGTAATGAAAAAGAACATCTCTGCCTCATGAGATGTTCCTTTTCAACCTTTATTTATTCACTTTTTTCAGAAGAAAATACGCACATCCGAAATTGCAATACTCATATAGATAATCTTTATGAGTACTTACCTTTGTGTCAAAGGAAGCCTTCTGATTCTGATCATCAAAAAAGCCTTTTAAGCGCAATTGACCATATCCCCAGTCGCCGAGGATATAATCGTATTTATTTAAAATATCGCTGTATCGCTCTTTGAATGCTTCTTCATTAAATCCATCCCTGGATTCTTCCACGATTTCATAGCATATATTTTGCACACTGATCATTCCAACCACCCTCTTTCTTCCTTATCCTTACTTTAAATTATAACGGATTGTCCATTAATTACTACGAAAAATTATAAATTGAGATGGTCACCCTAACAAATAGGGGGTGTTTCAATTGAACAAGTATATTCTTGGTTCGACTGTGTTAAGCTTTGCATTATTCGGTTCTGCCTGCAATGGGATTGATAAGGCGAACGAGGAAATGTTTCACGATAACGGCAACACAATCAATGTCAACGATCAGGAAGAGCTTTACAATGAGGATGTCAGCAAAAATTCTAAACGAAACGGGGAAGATTTCGGTTTCGTCCGTCAGCAGAAAAGCCCTGTTGAAGGACAAGCTATTTCGAATGAAAATATGTATCGTTTAGACCGGGAGAAGGTTGCCGACAGCATCAGTAAAATGAGCGTAGCCATACCAAATGTAGAAGACTGTGCAACTCTCGTTACCGATGAAGAGGTACTTGTCTCTTATAAAACGGATAAAAAAGATAAGGACGCCCGTTTTAATGTAGCAGATCAGGTGAAGAAAACAGCTATGTCTGTCATCCCTCGCTGGTACCATGTGTATGTGACAGATGATCCCAACTTGATGCAGAATGTAGAAAATCTGTCAAAAATGGATAGCGACAGTAAAAATGTCAATACTGCCATCGATGATACGATTAACTTGATGCTCAAAGCTTCACCGCAAGGAAAAGCGATTGATGCTGGTGAAAATGCCAACGGAGAAATGATTGACGAAAAATACATGGGTGAAGATGATGTTCATCAAATCAATAAAGATCGTCAGATGCGTTCTGACAAATCAGAAACGATGGTGGACTAACTTTATTCCTAATCAGGATTCCGGGTTGTCCTTTTAATGAAATAGACTCTGGCCGGGGCATATCCTATGGGCACCACATCACTTATCATAGTGTTTTTAAAAAAGGACTGACTACGAGAGACATCTCATATAGTCAGTCCTTGCTTTTTTAAATTTTTTAAATATGCCTTCATCTTAGAAATGTCCAGCTTCAGCGCCTTGCCCCTCTGAGATGTGTCGGGACAGGAAAAATCACTGCTGTTTATGCCTGCTGTTTTATTTCTTTCTCGCCCGCAGCCTGTTTCGCTTTTGCAGCTGCATTAACCTGTTCATCAGCATGGTAAGAAGAACGAACCAGCGGTCCTGCTTCACAATGGCTGAAGCCTTTTTCCATTGCTGCTTCACGAAGTTCCGCGAATTCATCTGGATGGTAGTATTTCTGTACTTTCAAGTGTTTCTTCGTTGGCTGCAGATATTGACCAAGTGTCACAATATCCACACCACTTTCTCGAAGGTCGTCGAACGTTTCAAGGATTTCTTCCTTTGTTTCCCCGAGTCCAACCATGATACTGGATTTCGTCGGGATGTCAGGATTTAATTCTTTCGCACGGCGCAAGAATTCGAGTGTACGGTCATATGTCGCACGGGCACGGACTCTCGGCGTCATTCGGCGGACAGTTTCGATATTGTAGTTCATGATATCCGGTTTGGCATCCATCAGGGTTTTGATATTGTCGAATACTCCGCCCATGTCAGAAGGAAGTACTTCAATGGATGTAAATGGACTTTTACGTCGGATGGCACGAACTGTTTCAGCGAACACTTGAGATCCGCCGTCCTTTAGATCATCACGGGCAACAGCTGTGATGACAACATGCTTCAGATTCATCAATTGAACAGAATCCGCTACACGTTCAGGTTCTTTAAGATCAAGTTCGTTCGGCAAACCTGTCTTAACTGCGCAGAATCGGCATGCCCGCGTACAAATATCCCCAAGAATCATAAATGTTGCAGTCCTTCTCGTACCCCAGCATTCATGGATATTAGGGCATTTCGCTTCTTCACATACGGTGTGAAGGTTCTTTTCACGCATCATTTTTTTCAAACCCATATAATTATCGTTCGTATTCAGTTTGATCTTAAGCCATTCCGGTTTACGAACATATTCATCTTTCTTCGTCATACCCCTCATCTCCAATCCTAATATTCCTGATTTAGGCAAAGAGTGAAACGCTTACTGATCGTTCCTTCTATGTAAATAAAGCCATCATCAATATACTCCTTTTGTCACTTTATCATACTAAAAAAATGAAAACAAGCATGTACCACTTTTACCATTTATTGATGATTATGATTCCCGCCGCTCGTCACAAACTAAATGTAGAACTCTAAGTTGGAGGGATTGACTTGTATATACGATTACTTCTTCTTTTGACAATCCTCTGCGTCCTTACTTGTCCTGTTCAGACGCATGCAGAAGAGCAATTATCAGAGGAACAGATACACACGAAACGGATGGAATTATTTCAAAAAAGTGAAGCACTCACACATATTCCCTGGTATTATCTTGCAGCAGTCGATCAATATGAACGCAGCTTGAGATTTGCACGAAAAGATAGAGAAAAGCCCTCCTCTTTAATCTCCATTTATATCGATGCTGAGAAATGGTCCGGCCCTTTAAATCCCCATCTTCAAGATGAAAACCCGAAGACCATCTCCCTCTTCAACGGATTCGGCAGGGACGGAGACTATGATGGAAAAGCAAGTATCAAGAGCGATGAAGATATCATGGCTGCCTTCACTGATTATGTACTTCAGTACGGGACTGACCGGGACAACTTTAAGCTTGCTTTATGGGATTATTACAAACGTGATAAAACAGTCAGTATCATTATGGGTAAAGCGAAAATCTACAAGCATTTCGGTACGATTCATCTGAATGATAAAGCATTCCCCCTTCCGTTAAGATTCAATTACAGCTACCGTAATACGTGGGGTGATGCGCGGGGATGGGGCGGTCGTCGTATCCATGAAGGCACTGACTTGTTTGCAGACTATGGTGTTCCTGTTAGGGCAACTTCTTACGGCATTATCGAGATGAAGGGCTGGAACCGCTATGGCGGCTGGAGAATAGGGATCAGGGATATAAATAACACGTATCACTACTTTGCCCATCTAAGCGGTTTTTCAGATAACCTGAAAGTAGGGCAGGTAGTCGAACCGGGAATGGTGATCGGTGGAGTCGGCAGCTCAGGCTACGGCCCTCCAGGAACCTCGGGGAAATTCCCCCCTCACCTCCACTATGGAATGTACAAAGACAACGGGTTGACAGAATGGTCCTTCGATCCCTATCCGCACCTTCGCCAATGGGAACGCAAAGACCGTATCAAGAGCAGGAAAAGTTAAATATTCCAGTCGTTCACCTTTAAAGCATTGGAGTAACGGCTATTAATAGAAAAAAGAAAAAAAGCAGGCGATGGATTCCCATCGCCTGCTTCGTTGAAAATGATATTATGATGCTTTTTTAGATTTGGATACGGCATTTACGATACTTGCCGCGAGTCCACCCCAAATAATGACGATACCGACAACTAACATAATGATAGCACTTCCGCTCATGTCAGCTTACCTCCTTATAGCTTTCGGCTTCTGTTTTGGAGTGCCAGCGTTTAAAGCTCAACGCTACTCCGACAATCAGTGCGAATGCTGCTACGAACCAGCCGCTGTAGAGGACGAAAGCATCTGAATATCCTCCATAGTTTCCTGTTTCTGTATCAAATTCCTTAAGAAGATTCATCTTGAATAATCCAAACATCATCCATCCAAGTACGATCGGTGTGATGACACCAAGGCATAGCTTCCACCAGCCGCCAAGCTGGATATCAGAAATACCGTTTGAGTGAGACTTGAACGTATTAATCTTGCGTAAGAACCAGGCAACTACGATTACTTCCACTAACCCGACGAACGCTACACCGAACTGGTTAATGAAGTAGTCAGCTGCGTCGAGGAATGATAATCCGCCCTGTGTTGCGAACAGGATGGAAACCAGTGCAGAAAGCCCTCCCCCGAAGGCCACAGCTTTCGTACGGGAAATGCCGAATTTCTCAGAAATCGCAGCAACATACGTTTCTGAAATCGAGATTAGTGAAGATAATCCCGCCAGAACAAGCGATGCGAAGAACAAGAATCCGAACAGACCGTTAAATGCAGGGAATTCATTGATGATTTGCGGGAAGACAACGAAAGCCAATCCGACTCCGCCGCTTACCACTTCTTCAACTCCGACTCCTTGTGATTGAGCCATGAAGCCAAGTGCCGCGAATACACCGATACCTGCAAGAAGCTCAAATCCTGAGTTACTGAAACCTGTGATGAAAGCGTTATTCGTAATATCAGATTTCTTCGGAAGATAACTTGAATACGTAATCATGATTGCAAATGCAATGGATAAACTGAAAAATATCTGGCCGTATGCAGCCACCCATACATCCGGACTCATGATCTTACTGAAATCAGGTGCGAAGAATGCATCCAGCCCGTCAAGTGCCCCAGGTAAAGTTAATGCGCGAACCACAATGATCATGAATAAAATTACTAGTGCAGGAATAAAGATCTTGTTCGCTACTTCGATACCTTTCTTTACACCTTTGAAAAGAATGCCAAGTGTGATGATCCAAACAAGTACGAGCGGGATGAAGACTCCGCCAACGACACTTCCGGTTTGTCCGGGATCTACGGAAAGTTTCAGATATTCACCGAATAAGAATCCTTCTGTATCGTCTCCCCAGCCTTTGTTGAAAGCGAAAACACTGTACGCCATCGCCCATGCGATAATAACGGCATAATAGGTTGAAATGACAAATGCAACAAGTACCTGCCACCATCCAAGCCATTCGGTTTTTTTATTCATACGGAAATAAGATAATGGCGCAGATCCGCGGTACTTATGACCTATGGTGAATTCTAATACTAGCAGTGGAATACCGGCAGTTAATAGAGCAAATAAATATGGAATAAAAAATGCTCCCCCGCCATTTTCATACGCTACTGCCGGAAAACGCCAAATGTTTCCCAACCCGATAGCCGATCCTACTGCAGCCAAGATAAATCCTGCACGTGTTCCAAACTGGGCACGTTTTTCCATGTTGGTCCCCCCTGAGCTTTTCAACTACCAATAAAAAGGTAATTGAAATTTTTATATTTTCAGATTATTTAATCTAAAGACAGTATAGCTAGTTCTAGGACAATTGTCAAAGCAAAATTTTGTTATTTTAGCAGTATTCTCATTTTTCATGGTTCGAATTGCCCAATATACCGGATTGTGAAGATTAGTAGTTGAATTCTTACTTCTCCTGCCGGTGATGAACTTCATAGGCCGTCCGGATCCCCGATTCAACTGCCCCCTCTATCCATCCATGAAATGATGAGGTATGCTCTCCTGCAAAATGGAGCCTTCCTTCAGATTTCCTGGTGATTTCTTCAAAATATTTCTGCTGCTGAGGGGTAAAGAGTGTGAAGCATCCTGCAGAATACGGATTTTGCCCCCAGTTAAACCAGACAGCCTGAATGAATTCCTTGTATACAATATTTCCATAGATTTTCGCCAAATCTTTAAGGACGATGCGAACGAGCTCTTGATTAGATACGCTGCTCCATAAAGAAGCATCATTCCCCCAGCTGTAGCTTGCAAGCATCACCGCGGGGCCGCATGATCCAATTCCGTGGCTTGGAATATAACTGAACTTAACTGGCAGGTCACTGGTGAGATTGCCAATCCCGAGTTTTTCCCAAAATCTGGATTTAAATTCTATCCCGATCTTTACTGCATTTACATTGTTTACTTCCCTTATGGCCTGCCATTTCTGAAATGAAATTGAATGATATGGCACCACATCTATGAATTGGAAAACTGTGAATGGCATCGTGGCAATGGCGTAATCACCTGTATAGCAGGATGTTCTTCCTGTAATAGGATTCAACGTTTCCACACAGACCCTGTCTGCCCCCTGGATGATTCTTGTCACTTTCCGGTTGAGCTTGATTTCATTTTGCAATTGGCAGATGAATGAACGAGGCAGCTGATCATTACCTCCTGTGATTTCATAGAATGAAGTTTCTTCACTGAAAATCGGATAAATGATATCTGTTATTATGTCTATAAAAGAGAATCCCGGGAATCCTTCTATCCCCAGTAAGACGCCTATCTTTCGGATGGCATTGTCCGAAAGCGATTTTCCTAGCGGATTGTCAGTCAGGAAATCGCCCATCGAATAGGTTGAATACTCCTTCTTTAATTCCTCTTGCTGTTCAGGCGTACTGCTTGAATATAAATCAAAGAAAGGCTGCGTCGCTTCGAGAAAAAGCTCGGTTGCTGTTTTTCCTTTTTCATCTTCTTCAAGAGGAAATCCTAAAATATCAGGATTTTTTTTATATTCCTTTTGTGTCGTCAGGACATCGTTAACAAAAACCATATCCTGCGGCGATGAATTTATAAAGCGATTGACCGGGAGGTTGAATTGTTTGATATATTCGAAGACCAATTGATGGCTCCCGGGAATTCTCATGGCACCAAAGTCCAGGTAGTTTCCGCAAGTAAATGGCTCCCTCACTGTATAAAC
>NZ_JABMCR010000140.1 GCF_013179555.1 Bacillus haikouensis | reverse complement strand
GCGAAGTCATCAAAGCTGCGAAGACATTTGGCGTAATTGCAGCTATCAATGAAGGCTATGTAGGGACTGTTCCTTTAAATGAAGCGTTAAAAAACAGATTCGTAGTGGTGGATGTTCCATATATCGAGGGGGAAATACTGAGCTCAGTCATTAAAAAGCAGAGCCATTTGAATGATGAGAAACTAATAAAAAAATTTGTTGATCTTTCTTCAGATTTAATGATACAGGTGAAAAACGGCCAAGTTTCAGAAGAAGCAGCATCGATCAGGGCTCTATTGGATGCTTGTGACCTTGCTGTATATTTACCGGCAAAGCGGGCTATTCAACGCGGTATCATTGATAAACTGGAAGATGAGCGTGAGAAAGCAGCCATAAAAAATATTGCTGAAACCTTATTTGAATGAGGGATTGATTATGGAAAGGTTTATACAATTTAATGATGAAACCATTGATTCATTTTTATTTATGGAGATGGCCGATTTAGCAAAAACACTGGCCAAAGATGGTGAGATGGAATTGAAATATGGGCCGTATTCTTATATAGATTATAAAGAGCACACAGTGTATATCAGTCACTTTTGGGATCACAGGAAGAGAGCGGATGAGGTAAATGGATTAAAAAGTGATATTTACCTCAGGACTGTCGGAAATCTTATAGAGACAGATAATGAAGTAGTAAAAGACTATATAAAGAAAGTCAAAAAAACATCGATCCCGAGATTTTCCAAACAGTTATTTATGATGGGGGAAGAATTGCGGCTTGAGGAGATATGCAAGGCGAAAAGACCTGGGACAAAACCAGCATTCGCAACAAGAAGAGAGTTGTACCGTCAGTATTTTAAGGCTCAACTGAAGGTGAATTTAACGAAAAGCGTATTTACAGATTCATTGTTCAATGCTTTATTTCTTATTTTGAATGCCCAATCGCCATTGGAAGATCCCCCTTCCATTAACGAAGAACTCGACTTAGCCATGCCGTTTCTCCAATCTCAAATCACCCGCTTCTATGAGACGGATTCCACTGCAGAGGTAGTAAAAATTTGTTTGGGGATCATGGACGTTGTCGAAGAGATCGTAAAGAAAGATATGTTAAATGAATATTTTCATTTACCAGAAGACGCGTACGAGCAAGCTGAGCTTGCTGCAGAAACCTTTGACGATCTTAAAAGGAAGGATCCACTGGCTAATCAGGACGTCCTTGAGGAAGAAAGTACCGGTGATGAAGAAGTGTTGGATGAAGAATTCCGTACATGGCATAGAGAAACCGAGGATAAAGGGGAATCTTTTTTACAATTTGACCTGGATCAGGGGTCACAGTCTGATTTAATGGGTGAAGGTATCCGTGAAGGGGATGATGGTGATCAGGCACTGGCAATGGTACAAGGATCCGCACAAGAAACTGACAAAGAACATTACGAGAATGTGAAAGCAGCTGAGAAAGAACATGATGAACTAAAAGGAGGGGGGGAAAGTAAATATGGAAAAGATAATCGATATGCAATTCCTTACTTTCTTTCTCCTTCCATTCCGAACTCAGAAGATCGCATGCTTTATGACACTTATAAAGCAGAAATCGCCGCATTTCAAAAGAAACTTCAAAAAATGATTGAAAAAACGCTTGAGCATAAAAGGATTCAACCACGGTCAGACCTTCATGTTGGCCGCTTAAACAGCAAACTGCTGCGTTTTATCACAGATGATAATCCGAGGCTTTTTTACAAAAAACAAAATCCATCTTCAGAAATTGATGCTGTTTTTTCTCTCATGGTTGATTGCTCAGGTTCAATGTTCGATAAAATGGATCAAACAAAACTTGGTATTACCTTATTTCATGAGTCCCTGAAATCGGTTCGAGTACCCCACGAAGTAGTGGGATTCTGGGAAGATACAAGTAAGGCAACCAAGACCAGCCAGCCGAATTATCTTAAGCCCGTGATCAATTATACTGCATCTCTGAGATCTTCATCAGGAGCTGAGATTTTACAATTGGAACCTGAAGAAGATAACAGAGACGGGTTTGCCATACGATTAATGACGGAGAGAATCTTAAAAAGAAATGAAAAACAAAAGTTTCTGCTTGTCTTTTCAGACGGTGAACCGGCAGCGTTGGATTATGATCAAAATGGTATCGTCGATACGCACGAAGCGGTACTTGATGCAAGAAAACAGAGGATTGAAGTGATCAATGTTTTCCTTTCAAATGGACCTATTGATGAAGGTCAACGAAATACAATTCAAAATATATATGGAAATTACAGTATCTTGGTCTCTAATATTGAAGAGCTTCCTGACGTATTGTTTCCATTGCTACGTAAACTTCTATATAAAAGTATATAAAAATGAACAGACTGCAGGCGATCATCAAATTGGTGTAATCGCCTGTTTTTTTGTATAGAAAATGATCCTATTCATAATATTGTATTAGTAGGATAGTTTAAGGTTTAGGAAACATGAGTTGGGATATTAATGTAATCATAAGCTAAAGGTAGTTCGATATTGGAGGTTGTAACGTGGAAGAAATAGATTTGCATCATATTTTTGAGCTCGGACTTATTTTAGTGATGATCGCAGCTGGGATTACTGCGATTGCTAAGAAATTCAAGCAGCCATATCCGATTGCGTTAGTCATTGTAGGAGCGCTGATAGGCTTATTTAACATCCCTATTTTGGAACCACTTAAAGAGTTTATTACGGAGGGTGAGGTTTTTAATTTTGTCATCATTACACTTTTCCTGCCTGCACTATTGGGAGAGGCAGCATTAAAGCTCCCATTTTCCCAATTAAGTTCAAACAAAGAACCTGTATTGGCCCTTGCTTTCGGAGGAACGTTTCTTTCCTTTTTAATCATTGGATTCTCAGCCTACTATTTCTTTGACTTTCCTATTCCTGCAGCATTCGTGTTTGGTGCATTAATGAGTGCAACCGACCCTGTGAGTGTCCTTTCTATCTTTAAAAGCGTGGGAGTGAAGAAAAGGCTTGCTGTCGTAATTGAAGGAGAAAGTTTATTCAATGATGGTTTGGCTGTGGTCTTATTCAACATTTCTGCCTTCTATTTATTGACATACATAGACGCTGGATGGGCAGGACTTGGAAGTGGTTTGTGGGAATTCATTCGAGTTATATCATTAGGAATCATTATTGGGGGCTCACTTGGTTACGGTTTTTCCCTCCTTACAAAGTATTTTGATGATTATCCTTTAGAAATCATTTTTAGTATAATCTTATTTTATGGGTCGTTTCTGCTTGCTGAAAGTGTCCATGCTTCCGGAGTAATTGCAGTGGTCATTGCAGCACTCATCTTCGGGAATTATGGCGGGAAAATAGGTATGAGCCCCACAACAAAGCTGAACATCAACAGCTTTTGGGACGTAGCGGCTTTACTTGCGAATTCACTTGTATTCTTAATGGTAGGGCTTGAAATAACAAGGATCGATCTGATGGAGAAATGGCCATTGATATTTGCTGCCATTCCTATAGTGCTGATAGCCAGAAGTATTGCAGTTTATACTAGTCTTTCTTTGATCAGTAATTTCCCTCACAAATGGAAACACATATTAAATTGGGGAGGTTTAAAGGGCTCGCTTTCTGTTGCTCTTGTATTAAGTCTCCCAAGAGATTTTCCAGCGAGAGAAGATGTACTGATTCTGGGGTTCAGTGTTGTCCTTTTCAGCTTGGTAGTCCAAGGGTTAACCATTAAACCTCTAATTTCTTTTCTTGGTGTAAAGGCTAAAGAAGGGGAGCATCAGGAATTTCAGGAATTACTTTCACAGGTACACCGCTATGAAACCGCAATTTCTGAAATCCATCGTGTTAAGCAGAAGTTATATATTACCGATTCTGTCTCAGCAGAAATAATCGATATGTATAAGAAAAGAATTGCAATGATTAAAGCTCAATTAAATGAGCTTTATGAACAATATCCTGATTTGAAGAATAATCAAATTTTAACGATAAAAAAGCATGCTTTATATGCTGAATACGATGCTGTCATGAAACTTGAAAAGGAAGAGATCATTTCAAGCACTCTTGCAGAAAGGCAGTATGATGCAATTACGGATGCAATCGTAAATAATGAAGAAAAGTAAAGAGACGCAACTTGCGCCTCTTTACTTTTTTATTTCCATTAATTTTTGTTTTAATTCCTGTTCCATGACCACCATTTCCTGTTCGGCTTGTTGACGTTTTTGACGCCCCTCTGCTTGAATGGTCAATGTTTCCTCGATAGTCGCAATTAGATTTTCTTGCGTTTTCTTAAGTGTTTCTACATCGATGATGCCCCGTTCATTTTCTCTCGCCGTCTCAATACTGTTTGTTTTCAACATTTCAGAATTCTTCAGAAGAAGTTCATTGGTCGTCCTAGTTACCTGTTTCTGAGCGGTGACTGCTTTTTGTTGATTTAATAATGTAAGGGCGATTGCGATCTGGTTTTTCCATAAGGGAATTGCCGTCAGGATGGATGCCTGAATTTTTTCCGCAAGTGCCTGATTTGTGTTCTGTATGAGACGGATCTGAGGGGCTGATTGAATGGTCATCTGCCTGCTCAGTTTAAGGTCATGAATCCGCTTGTCTAATCGGTCAAGAAACTGCATGGTGTCATTGACTTCCTGGAATAGCAGCTCATCACCGGATGCTTCTGCCTTCTTCCTCAATTCCGGTAGAATGGTACGCTGTATATCATCCCGTTTATGCTCTGCAGCCGCAATATAAATGTTCAGTGCCTGGAAGTAGTCCTTATTTTTATCATAAAGGGTCTCCAATAACCTGTTATCATCCAACAACGTTTTCTTTGAATGTTCCAGGTTCACTGAAATACGGTCAACCTGGGAGCCGATCTTTTGATATTTGGAGAGTATTTCCTGCAAGGAAGAAGAGACCTTCCGGAACAATTTTTTAAATACTCCTTTTTGTTTTGAATTCAGTTCTTCCGGGTCCATTTGCTTAAGTTTTTTCATAAGGTCGCCTAAGACATCGCCAATTGGTCCGATGTCCCTTTTTTGAACCTGGTCAAGCATGGAATGAGAGAAATTAGACAGCTGGTTTTGAGCGGCAGTACCGTAGTTGAGAACGGCTTCATAATTTTTATGATCGATTTGTTCTGCCAATTGCCTTGCTTTATCTTGCTGCTCTCTCGGGAGTCGGTCCATTAATGTGGTAACTTCACCGGTTTGGTTTTTAATCTCGTTTGAAAAGGGATCGGACAATAGTTGATCTAATTCATTAAGCTCGTGACGTTGTTCCATCATAAAACCTCCATCATCTATTTTAAATCTTTTTTATGAGACAGGTGCTTGTTTGCAAAGTTCAATTCTATTTTCAAATGATCCATATCTTCAGCCAGCACCATCTGTAAATCCTCCTCCAATGAGGCAATCAACTCATCTAGAGTTGTACGGGTCTGCTGGAGGGATAAAAAGGTCTCCTGGTTTTTTCCGGGCTGAGCAGCCAAAAAAGTGTACTTTTCCGTCAATTCCACAACTGAATCCAAGTGGTAATAGAAAAAAGATTCAGCGGAATAATACCGTTTCGGCTCTTTATTCACTAATTGAAAGATTCTTCTCGATAACCGGTTTATTTCAAGAATTTGTTTAAATGCACCAAGTGAACGGACCTTTAGTTGCTGTTTTTGCAAACGGTTGATCTTTTCCTTTGCTTCTTTTAAATTCTTGCTAATATAACGGTAATCCTTTTTTGAAATTCCTTTTTTATTAAGCCACCAGCTTCTTTGTATTCCTTTTACCATAAGAAAGGAGAGGAGGCCAGTGACTGTTCCGGCTAGTAAAGTGTAGGGAAATCCAATATCAAATGACAGTAAATAGACGACAAAGCTGGTCATGCCTATAGAAACGGCAAGTACACTTCTTATAATAAAATGCAAAAACGTATTCATTTCATCTACCCCTTAAAAGAATGCTTTCCTATTATACGAACAACAGAATGCAAAAGTTTCATAAATATATTCTTATTCTAACAGAATGAAGCAGCAGGGTACTATTCGAGGGTCTTTATTCACGCTTATTAAATTGTAAGGAATTAACTACATTTTTTCAATTTAATAACATTTAGCGGATTTATGGTTAAAGAATTAAATTTTTTGATAGAATGACTTAGTAGATTGACGAGACAGGTGTGTGTGGACAGATGAAGAAAAAGATAATACTGATGGTCATGATTTTATTCGCCTCAACTTCAGCCATGGCATCAGCTAATGAATACCCCATAAAAAAACCGGATTCGCTTTTCAGTAAATCGGCTGTCTTGATAGATTCCGGTACTGGAAGTGTCCTTTATTCAAAGAATGCCAAAAAGAAAATGAATCCCGCGAGTATTACGAAAATTGCTACCGCTATCTATGCCATTGAACATAGCGATTTGGAGGATGTCGTTACAGTAAGTGAAAATGCGGCTAATACAGAAGGGTCGACAGTATATTTGCTGCCTGGAGAAAAGATTTCTTTAGACCAATTGATGAAGGGAATGATGGTCAACTCGGGTAACGATGCTGCAGTTGCAATTGCAGAGCACACTGAGGGATCGGTTAATTCCTTCGTGAAGAAACTCAATGAATTTTTGAAAGAAGATGTGGGTGTGAATAATACTCACTTTGAAAATCCGCATGGTCTTTACGATGAGAACCACTACACGACTGCTTATGATATGGCAAAAATCACAAGTTATGCTTTGAAAAACGATGTTTTCAGAAACTTTTTTGGGATTGATTCGTTTGAATGGAAGTCTGAAGGATGGAAAACGACTCTATTTAACCATCATAAGTTAGTCAAAGGTGAACTGCCTTATCCAGAAGTGACTGGGGGAAAGAATGGTTTCATAACTGAAGCCAATCATACACTGGTTACTTCAGCTGAAAACGATGGATTATCAGTTGTTGCAGTAACGTTAAATGCTCAAAGTAAACGGGCCATCTATGCAGATACGACTTCACTATTGGATTATGGATTGAATCAGTTCACACGAAGCTATCTTGCCAAGGACAGTGAATTTCAGACAGAGCGCAGCACCTATCAACTGAAGGCGGATTTTCATTACACAAAGCGAATTAGCCATTCAGTAGATGAGGTTGTGGATGATAAGGGGATATTGACGATTTACAATGAAGAGAACCAAGAAGTCGCATCCACTGAACTCCAATCGGTTCCGAAGTCAGATCGGGGCGGACAGGAAGTGTTAGCGTCCAGCAGCGATAAATTGGATGCCAGCGAACTCACTGATTCGAAAATTTTCTACCCTGTATTTCTTTATTTAATCATACTCGTTATGATGGGCATCTCTTTGATCAGAAAAAGGGAAAACGAACTCTAGTATGCATAATATAAACCAAACAGGCTGACCATGCGGCAGCCTGTTTACTGTTTAATCGACAATAATATATCCGATCATGGGACCGTTGTTTTTCATAGAATGATGACTCTCACATATTAATCGGTATGTTCCTTCTTTTGAAAAAGTAACATCAACAATGGTCTCCTCCCCTTTTTTTACGGTTCCCTTGACGTTTGTACCTTCGATATAAAATGGATGGGATTCACCATTAACACCATGGATGCGAAGCTGGACTGCCTTGTCTTTTTCTACGACGATCGTTCCTGGATCCCATCTGTATGTTTCAATTTCTTCTCCCTCAGCATTGTGCGTTTTGAATTCCCCCGTCACCAATTCAAATTTCTGAACGTCAGCCGATTTTCCCAATGAAACTGTAGGGAATGAATTTTGGGATTTATAAGCCCAAAAAGAGCCGATGCCGATAATCAGAATCGTGAACAAAATGGCAATTAAAGATGATTTCTTGAATACAAAAAATTTCAAGCTTTCTCCTCCTCGTTACTAAATTAAAGCAGCAGCCTTCTTTTATTGTTATGCGGGGCGGAGAGTGAACTTGTCTACTTCATTATAATTCATTTTCAAATCATTTTGATTTTAACGTGTTTTTATGTAGAATTTGAGGGAGACAGCAAGGAGGGGGAAGCATTGGTAAATGAGTGGAAAGTGATAATGACAAAAAGTGATGCCGAACCATGGTGGTTTTTTGAAGATTGGAAAAGGGATATTGTGGAAGAGTGGAAGTATGATAATAAATCTGATGCAATTGCTAAATACAAGGAAGAGATTGTAAGATTGAACCGCCTCTTACCTGAAATTAAGACGAAATACTATAATTCCTTCGCATTCTGGCACCCGGACGAAATAGTATTCTGTGAAGCATGTGATGATGATCTACAGATTTATCACGGGATCATTCTATTTGAAAATGATGATCCCATGGAGATGAGCGGCAATCAAGATAAACTAAAAGAAGAAATAAAGTCTTTGATTACCAAAAAAGATTGAAAAGAAGGAATGTGGCAAGTTGCCACATTCCTTGCATTGTATACAGACTTAGTCTGTAACACCGGTTCTAATTAGATTAAGTTCGACACTGACATCAAACGTTGCATCTTTATATAAATCATTCCACTCTTCCTGGGTAAGAGTATGATGATTTCTGACCGTTTTATATTCCATTCCAAAGCCTATGGGGTCGACATTTGTTTCTTGCAGCATCTTAATGTTCTTCATGATATTCTGTTTAATATATTTACTGGTTTCTTTCTCCACAAGGTTCAGGATTTTTGGATCAGACAGCTTCAATTTTTCTGTTATTTCATGAAGGCGGACATCAATTTTTAACTTGATTGTAAATGTGGGTTTTTCCTGCTTACCGGCTTTAACATGGTAATCTGATTTTATACCGTCAAAAACAATATATAATTTTTCCTCTTTATCTAATTCCTCCCAAGCCGAGTTTTCATCTTGCGACATATGAGATTTGAATGGTTCCATGGGCAATCCGACTTCCAAACTTCCGGCAGTATTATAGTTCTCAACTAACGACCGAATATAAAACAAATCCTCTTTGTTAATTTCTTTAACAAATTTATCCTTGTGGAATAAGGCAAATCCCTTAATTTTAAGTGTACCTTCTGTAGCGGACAGTAAGGGGAGGATGGGGTCTTTGCCTACACTTCCGTTATCTGTGATAAATTCCTGCAGAGTGGGAGCGATCAAAAGCTCACTTTCGACATTTTGTTTCACAAGGTTGTATAAATATGTTCCTTTGTTTGAGTGTTTATCAATCATTTGATAAGTGAGTATATCCTCTGCTGTTGTATCAGCAATGGCCAGGTACACCATATTACCGATGGAAGAATCTCTTTCGAGCGTATCGACAAGATGAGAGATCCCTTTACCTGCCAATTCTCTTCCGTAAATAGCAATCCTCAATTGTCCCGAAACAAGTTTATGGTCAGTATCGAAATTCATGGATAACCTTGCACCTTTTGTGGTGTTTGCTTTGCTTGTCAGAACTTTTTCAACATCCTCCATCGCGGGATTAAATTGATAAAGCACGAGCGTTCCTTTCAGCTCATCGTTATCAGATTCATCGTATCCCACTGCTGTTATCAACCCGAGACTCTCTAAGTATTTATTTTCCACACATCCACTGATCAATGAAACAGACATCAAGATTAATGGTAGTATATATCGTTTTTTCATCCTTTCGCTCCTTTCATTTTAGTGAATGACTGTTTGATTTTCACTAACATAAACAAGAAACAAGGATAAATGAATGACAAGATGAAACTTGACGCCCCTACTTTATCTGTAACCGTATTCATTGTTAATCGATCATCGATTAGAAAGCTGCTTGCTACAAGTGCAACGGCAAAGCCATATATGGTTTTTTTCTGGGAAAAATTGAATACACGTTTGACACCTTTCGTTGCAGCCCAAAAATATATACATATGTTAGGAAGGATGACCAGCATCCAAAAAGAAACTGCAATGAATTCAAATCTTTCAAGATTGGGGATTCTGACAATCTTGAACATGGACAGAACCGGCCATATCGTCTTCAATATTGATTCCTGAGAGAAAAAACCAATACTTACTGCAGTTACCAGAGTTAATAGGAACGTACTGTACCAGGTACCGAATAATGCATACCGTAATGCTTTCTTTTTTTCTTTAACGTAGGGATACACAATTAATAATAATTCAAAACCAATCACTGAAAAACTGACTTTATAAATTGCTTTCATATGTTCTTTCAATGAGGAGACAAAAACAGGCTGAAGATGATTGAGGTCCAAGTGCTTTATCGGAGTATAAATTACCAGTACAAGCCAGAAAGTGATGATTAAACCAAGAAAGGTAACCCCTACAACCACCCTGATTCCGCCAAGCACTGTGTAGCTTGCCAGAAAGACCAAGAATGATACTAACAGCCAAGTAGGCATTTTCGGGAAAATCCAGGCCTGCACCATTTCTGTGTAGTTCATCATAATTACATATGTAACAATCAGAAAATACAAGATGTATATAAGATTAAATAGTTTACTTATCCATTTTCCAAAGAGGTCATAGTGAATCCCATACAGGTCGGCACTGGAATAACAGGCAAGTAATTTTGATATGAAGAATAGAACTATCGAAACCACCACTCCTGATGCAATGATCGAAATCCATGCATCCTGCCTGGATTCCATGAATACGATCCTGGGAAGCCCGGCTATTCCAACCCCTATTTGAGCAGTATGGAGAATAAAAGCAACTAAAAAAGTGTTAAATATTAAGTTTTTCTTTGGTTCCAGATTCACTTTCATTCTGCTCACCCTTTATGTCAGTCTATGGTACGAAGGAATGATTCACCTACTGAAGAACCAACTTAGAAAAAAGGGGGAAAGGGAAATCATTCATCCACATCTTTTTTCTTTTTGACTTTTTTTGCAGGAATTCGGGTTGAATCAGCTGGGTGGTTTGATATCGGTCTCTGTAATAAAAATTGATAAGGGAGCCGAAAGATGCTATATTTCCAATCTGAAAATCTGAGTGGATAAATCGGTGACAGATACGGTCGACCCAATGTTGTGATTTTCAATAAATGAATCAATAGGAAGCAAAGGCAGAACATGATGCCGACGCCCCCGTAAAGGCCAGCCATCATGATGATAGGAAAACGAATCATTCGGACTGCTGTTCCGATAGCGTAGCTTGGTGCCGTGAAAGAGCCGAGGGCACTGATGGCAATGATGATAATCAGGATATTACTGGTGAATCCGGCGTCGACAGCTGCCTGACCGATGACAATACCACCAACGATACCCATGGTCTGGCCTACTTTTGTAGGCAGCCGTGCCCCTGCTTCTCTTAACAGTTCTATAATGAATTCCAAGAGAAGCGCTTCAAAAACTGGAGGGAAAGGTACATTTGAACGCGATTGCCCCAATGAAACCAATAATGCTGAAGGTATCACTTCATAATGGAATGTAAGTACGGCTACATAGGCAGGGGTCAATAACACGGAAAAAAATATCGCAATAAACCGGATCAATCGCAGAAACGTCCCCATGTTCCATCTCATATAAATATCCTCAGTCGACTCAAAGAAATTCATTAAAGTGGATGGACCGATAATAACAGTGGGACTTCGGTCGACAAGCAAGCCGATCTTTCCGTGCAGAAG
>NZ_JABMCR010000014.1 GCF_013179555.1 Bacillus haikouensis | reverse complement strand
ACCTGAATCTCATAATCCTGATTAAAGCTATCGAGCTTCGCATAATAGAGAGCTTGATCAACGTAATTTTCAATCTTCGTGATTTCTTCACCTAAACTGGCTGCGTCCATATCGGTTTGCTGAAGCAAACGAAGTACCGCAATCGGTGTTTTTATCTCATGGAACCAGGAAACGATAAAGTCATAGTGTTCATTTTGCCTTTCCCCTACCAGGTTCATTTCACGGATATGCCTCGTTTTCTGATCCTCGATGTACTGCTTTGCGACTTCTCCTTCGAGTGACAAGCTTTCATAATCCTCACTATCCATTTGTCTGATTACACGTAAATGCTGCTGATAACGAAACATTAAAAATCCGATCAATAAAATGGAGGATAACAAGAAGCCATACAGTAATGTCCCCCATTCCCAACCGTCATTGCTATCAGTGAAAAAAACAGCGGCAGAGATCAGGAAACCAGCAAGATACACATAAATATAAGGCTTTTCATACGAAAGGTAACGCAGGAAGGTCATTCGATTAAATACCCCATTCCTTTTCTCGTGGCAATGAAGTCATCAAGTCCAAGTTCTGCCATTTTCCTCCGCATCCGATTAACGTTCACGGTCAGCGTGTTATCATCGATGAATTGTTCATCACTCCAAAGAGCCTGCATTAAGTCCTCGCGGGAAACGATTTTACCGATATTCCGCATCATCAGCTGCAAAAGGATGAATTCATTCCGGCTTAACTCTGCGACTTGCCCTTTATATTCAATGGTTGAATTGGTCACATTCAAATGAAGGCCCCGATGGATGAACTTGATCTGTTCGTCTTCTTGATACGTATATTTCCGGCGGATAAGCGCACTGATCTTAGCTACAAGAATGTCCAGGTCAAATGGCTTTTGGATAAAATCATCCCCGCCCATATTGATGGCCATGATGATATCCATATTCTCATTCCTGGATGAAAGAAATATAATCGGGACCTTGGAGATTGAGCGTATTTGCTGGCACCAATAGTAACCATCAAAAACCGGCAGATTGATATCCAGAAGAACAAGATGCGGTTCTTTCTGCTCAAATTCACTTAACACCTGATCGAATCGGGTTACATCCACCACATCATATTGCCACTTCTTCAAAGAATCAGCGACAATGCTTCTTATCTTTTCCTCGTCTTCAACAATCATTATTCTATACATGAAATCCCTCATTAATTGTAAATTGTACTAAGCTTATTTTAGCACAGTTTTGTTCGGGAAACCCGGCTGATGGAATGTGTATTAGAGGTGTTAATTATTCGTTTATCTTATATGTTCAGGTCCTTCCAGCACCGGTTAGAGGGCAATAAATATTCGATCATTCTATCCAGTTATAGCAGCACAAGTGATGATTCAGAGTTAAGTGGTTCACATCATACTTCTTTACAAATGATAATGATAATTGTTATCATTTGTAGAGGAGTTATATCATTACTTGTCCCTGCGAAGGAGCTAATATTAAAATATTTCAATAGAAATACATACTATTTAGCTCACCAGAGAAGATAGCCGATCCGAAAGCGGACCATTTCTTTCTGATTACAACTGAAGACGATCAAGGAGCAGAAGTGCTAACTGACCCGCTATGGACAAACATACCGGCTGTGAAAGAAGGGGATGTCCATGAATCTAATAAAGATCACAGTAGCTGGTTGTACACTGGTGCTATTGCCAATACACAGAACATTGATGATGTAGTGAATAGTCTGGTGCAAGAATAACAAGAAACAACTCGAGCTCAGGAACTTTTCGGAAAACTAACGCCTCAACAAGTTAAATGAAAATCATAGAAGGGGAAGATAAAATGGAAAATACAAAATCAAGTTTAGCAAAAATCATTCGTGAACGCCGATCGGTTAAAAGCGGTTATACAGATAAAGAAGTGACCGAGGAAACAATAGTTGAAATCTTAAATGATGCGGTCTGGGCACCTAATCACGGATTAAGAGAGCCTTGGCGTTTTATCTTTGTGTCAACCAAGGAGAAGGAAACATTTGTTGAAGAACTAGTGAAAACATTTTCTCCAGACATGCAGGAGAACAGAAGGAATTACTTTAATCAGCCTGCTGCATTCCTCATTGTGGTCATGGAAGAAGATCCGAGACAAAAGCAATGGGAAGAGAATTTTGGGGCGGTCAGCTCGCTTATCCAAAACGTACAGCTGCTGGCTTGGGAACAAAAGCTCGGCGTTGTTTGGAAAACGAATCCGCATATCTATGATCCGAAGGTACGAGACTTATTGGACGTTAAGCCTGGTGAGAAGATTGTCGGCTTCTTGCATATGGGTTACTTTGATAAAGTTCCTCAGGAGAGACAGCGAACTTCAGTAGAAAAGAAGTTAACGGTGTACAAAAATAATTGAGTGGCGGGCAAAATCTATATTTGATAGTTTCCTGAGATTGATGAGAAAAGAGGCTGGGACAAAAGTGTTTTAGTCTAAGTAAAACCCGAACTAAACTGCCTTCTAACAGGCAAATTAGTTCGGGTTATTATTTTGTTCAATGTACACTTAAGTTTTAGCACTTTTCAGCGGTTGATTGGAGTGCAAGACGAAGACTCCTGCGGGGAGAGTAGCTTATTAGAAAAGCGGAAGGGCTTTGCTCAGAGGCGGGTGGCATAAGACGAATCGTCCTGGAAGGCGCACTTTGCCTTCTTGGTCGGTTTGGCTTATGTCATGTGCCTCTAAGCCCTGCAGCTAGACAAGTGAGACCCCGCAGGAGCAGAACGCGACGAGGAGGCTCACGGGCTACCCGCGGAAAGCGAAGTCTTGCACGGAAATCATTAGCGGTATTAAGAACATACGCTGAAATTGATCGTCTTTATATCGTGGTTTATTCGTTTTGTCCCTGCCTCTTTTTTAGTGTCCCCTGTTAAATTTGAATTTCCTCTTGTTTCCCTAATTAACATTTTATTGAATTAGATAATTATATCGTATAAGATAGTTGTAGATTATTAATTAAATAGTATGCACATATTGGTTTAGCATCCGTTTCGGAAGCTAATTAAAAGGGAATCAGGTGAAAATCCTGAGCGGTCCGGCCACTGTAATTGATGAGCAACCTTCAACAAAAGCCACTGATTGTAACCATTCGGGAAGGCAGAAGGAAGCAATGACTCAAAAGTCAGGAGACCTGCCAGTATGTAACGATTGTGAAACCTTCCGGTAAAAGGTGAAGCGGGGTGAGAAAATTGTACATAGGATATGTATGTGATATTCGAAAGTCAAAGCCTTGTTCTTCTTTATGGAGGAACAGGGCTTTTTTATATAGATAAAATACATCTGCATCTTATTGGGGATAAGAGAACACGGGAGGATTTATAGTGAGAAAACTTCAAATATTTTTTATCAGTGTAGTCAGTATCTTACTGATGGTCACGACTCCATTTTCATCTGGAGTATTGGCTAATGGAACTGAGGGAGCACAGAGAGCAGGCATTTCATTATCCGAAATAAATAGTGCAATTGACGAGGCAGCAAAAAATATTTTAGATGGCGGCGTGAATAGTGAATGGGAGGCAATCGGTCTGGCAAGGGCAGGTCATGCGATTCCCGAAAGTTACTATTCAGACCATTTCAAGCTGACAGTAGACAGCCAGGTGATCAATCCGTCGAGATATGCCAAGATTACTGATGTAGAACGTCATGTATTAGCTGCCGCAGCTATTGGCCTTGATCCGATGGCGATTGAGAATACGGATCTTGTGGAGAAAATTTACAACAGTGCTGACTTGTCACCTGGCACTGATACGATGACGCTGCAGGGAAACAACGGGCCGGTCTTTGCTTTGATAGCCTTGGATTCTCAACACTTCCAGGTTCCTGATGATGCAAAATGGACACGTCAAAAACTTGTAAATGAACTCCTGGCACAACAAAAAGATAATGGCAGCTGGTCACTGAGCTCTTTCATGACCACACCAAGCTATGACATTACGGCAATGGCTCTTATTGCCCTTGCTCCTTATACGAATCAACCCGGCGTTCAATCTGCCGTAGCAAAAGCGGTTGACTTTCTATCTGCTGAGCAGGGGAGTAGTGGCGGATTCAGTGATCCCTTCGTGGGCGGAACTTCAAGTGAGGCAACATCACAGGTGATCATCGGTCTGACTTCCAATGGAATTGATCCAACCTCAGCGGCATTCACGAAAGAAGGAAATCACTTAATCAGTCATCTCCTCAGTTTCAAGTCAGAGGATGGCGGCTTTAAGCATGTCAATCCAGGTAATTCGAATGGAATGGCAACAGAGCAAGCACTACAGGCTCTCGTGGCTTATCAAAAGTTCGTCAAGGGGGAAGGGAAGCTCTATTCATTTCCTAAGCCAGTGACTCCTGAACCAACCTTACCTGATCCGACCCTCAGGATTGAAGGGGTATCCCAAAACCAAACCTTTGATACTCAAACGGTCACCATCCGTGTTGACGCGAAGGATGGTGAAGGGAATCCATTGGATCCGGCAGTAGAATTAAATCAGGAAGCGGTGACAGCCAATTCAGATGGGGACTACGTATTGCTGTTAAAAGAAGGGCTCAATGACCTGGTTGTAAGAGCTGAAGATCAAAATGAGAAGGTCGTTTCACAGCAATTCAACCTCAACTATCAGAAGAAAGCTGAGGAAAAACTTGATCAAATCGACATTACACCAGAAATCGAAGGCGGCAAGACAGTGATTGAGGTAGAGGATATCGGGAAATTGAAAGAAAAGGGAGCCATATTCATTCATCTGCCTTCTGATTCCATCAATGCTGTCCTTTCAAAAGAGCTCATGAATCAATTAATTGAAAAGCAGGCTACTCTTCATCTGGCAGCCGAAAATGTTATGACTGGTATTCCGTTGAAAGGGTTTTCGAAGGATAAAAATGTAGAGATTTCTATTCAGAGAATGGAAGAAGTGAAGGATGCATTAAGCCATGTGTATGACTTTTCAATAAAACAGGACGGTAAGGAAGTTGATGAATTCAATGAACCGGTAGAGCTATCCTTTAAAGTGATAAAAGAGGAAATCGATCAGGACCTCGCTGCTGTCTACTATTATAACCCGGCTGCGAAAGCATGGGAAAAAGTCGGCGGGACATATTCAGAGGGATTTGTCCGTTTGGAAACCGAACACTTTAGTACGTATACCGTTTTTAGTAGTGATTCAGTACCAAATGAAGACCAGTCTGATAATGGAACAGACGAAAAGGAAAATGGCGGGCAGGATGAAGGCGGGGCACCACAAAAGAATCCAGAGGGTACCAACAAAAAAGGCAATGACAAAAATAAAAACAAAACTACTGGAGGAAAGGAACTTCCGGATACTGGTGTGAACCAGTGGTACATCCCTCTTTCGGGTGCTGCACTTTTCATGGTTGGAATTCTCTTCTATTTCTGGAGTCTGAGAAAGAAGAGCGTACATGAACAAAAATAATCTACCTGTATAGGGGGAGAAGGATGAAGAAGACGACAATACTTTTATTGTCCATTTTCACTATTTTTTTCTTGACGGTTGGTATTATCAGCGTCACTTACGGCTTTTCTGGCGAGCGTGATAATAGTCATACAGAACAAGCAGGTAGCAGCTCTGTTGAAACAGATTCTGAACATCTGCCTGAGGGAAAGAAAGAGCCGGCGCATTCAAATGATTCAGAAGATAAACAAAGTAAGAAGGACTCTGCAGGAAATGAAACGGTCAAAGAGAAGAAGGATGAAGATGCAGCAAACAGCATCAATCAGAAAAAGGAGCAATCCTCAGGAGAAGTGATGGATCGTAAGCCGGACCCTGTAAACATATCCAAGGGATCTGATGTTCAATCACCAAAAGAGAAAGCTATATCGACAGAAAAGCAAAGTACGGATACAGGATCAAAGAAAAACACAGCTTCCGGAATGGAGAAGGAGCCTGGAACAAAGGCACCGGCACCGAATAAAAAGCCTCAACCGGCTGCATCACCTAAGCCTGAAAAGGTCGAAGAGGAAACTCCTGTTTCAACGGCAACCTATTCTATTGTGGCTGACAGTCAGATGGGGACTGTTCTTCGGCCGGTTACAGTAGAAATAGAAGATGGGGATACGGTACTGGATGTATTGATCTCCGTTACCCGTGATCAGGGCATTCCGATGTCTTTCCGTGGTGGAACAGGTGCCAACGCCTATGTGGAAGGGATAAATAATTTATTCGAATTTGATCGTGGACCGGGAAGCGGCTGGATGTATCGAGTGAACGGAATCTTCCCGAATAGAGGGGCAGGTGTGATCCCATTATACGATGGAGATCGAATTGAGTGGCTTTACACCGTTGACCTGGGGGAGGATATCGGTGCTGAATTAAAACCATTTCGTTAAGAGGCATTCATCTCCTCCTACTCAGGGGGAGATGCTTTATTGCTTTATTTGGAACGTGAAAGGGAGATATGTCAGTGAATATTCAGTTTAAAGAGATACATCCTTTTGTCAGCTTTTTCTATTACGGCTGTACAGGTATCAGTATCATGCTGCTTTCACACCCTCTATTTCTCATTACTGCAATACTTGTACTAGTCAGCTTGAATATCCTTCAGGGAACGAAAGAAAAGCTGCTTCGTTCCCTGCCACATATTGCAGGGATGGGAATGGTGATCGCACTGCTGAATCCTTTATTTGTACGCAGGGGATCCACCATATTGTTTTATTTCCGAAACAACCCGGTCACACTTGAGGCGGTCGTTTATGGAGTGGTGATGGCAATGAGCCTGGTTTGCATTTTTATTCTTTTTATTTCCTTTAATGAAGTCATACATGAACGTAAATTTTTGTATCTGTTTTCAAAAATCTGGCCGCAGTTAGCATTATTATTGGTGATTACCTTAAGGTTCGTCCCGCTATTCATTAGAAGATGGAAAGAATTATATGATATTCAGAAGCTCAGAAACTATTCTATGTTTAAAGGGAGTATTAAAAACAGAAGTCAAACCGGTATGCTCTATATGCAGAAGCTGCTGACCTGGTCTATGGAGGAAGCACTCCAAACCGCCGAATCAATGAATGCAAGGGGATTTGGTGGAAAAGGGCGATCTCATTATCAATTGTATAACATGTCGGGATTTGATTGGGGAGCGGTGTTTTTCCTTATCATTTTTACCGCCACATGTATGTGGGGGACAGGAAACGGGCTGGGTGCATTAGTCATTTATCCTGAATTGGGAAGCATAGCCTTAACCCAAGTAGATTGGATGCTCTATGGAGTATTTACACTGTTAATAGGATTTCCGATTTTATTAGAAGGAGGAATGCATATACGATGGCATATATTGAACTCAACGAAGTAAGCTTTCGCTATCCTGACGCTGAAAACTGTGCGATTCAATCGCTCTCCCTTTCCGTAGAGAAGGGGGATTTCGTAGTCATAGGAGGCCCATCGGGATGCGGAAAGACGACCTTGCTTAAACTGTTGAAGGAACAACTCACTCCGGTTGGTCAGATTAATGGCCGGATTCAGGTTGAAGAGAATGAAATCGGATACGTATTCCAGAACCCCGAGAATCAGATTGTCATGGATAATGTACTTAGCGAATTGGTATTCGGTTTGGAGAATCAACAAATGACGACGAAAGAAATGAGACAGAGAGTAGCTGAGATGGTCCATTTCTTTGGAATGGAGCATCTGCTTAATATCGAAACACAGCATTTGTCCGGCGGGCAGAAACAGCTGTTGAATGTAGCGAGCGTCTTACTGTTGAAACCAGGTCTGTTATTATTGGATGAACCGACATCCCAGCTGGATCCCGTGCAGTCAAAAGAATTAATCCAGTTTGTAAAACGCTTGAATGAAGAATTTGGCATGACGATCATCTTGGTAGAACATCGTTTGGAGGAGTTATTTGCCATCGCTGAAACCGTCATCCTGATGGAAGAAGGAAAAATCGCCTATGAAGGACAAGCAAGGTCAGTCATCTCCCGTGTATGGAACGATCAACATGAAGGTTTCCTGCCATTTTTGCCGTCTGTTTCAAAATTATTTTACTGTTTTCGTGAAGGCGGGGATGAAAGAAGAGTCCCCTTGTCTGTGAAAGAAGGGCAGCGCTGGTTAAGTGGACTGAATGTCGGTCAGGAGAGAACACATGAGGAAAAAACAAGACCGCATACCGAACAGCATAAAATGCTGCAGGTGAAGGGGGTGTCTTATAAATATCATAAGCAAGGTCCGATGGTGTTAAAGAATGTATGTCTGGATATTAATGAGGGTGATTTCCTGGCAGTTGTCGGCGGGAATGGTTCAGGCAAAACCACGCTATTAAAAGTTTTATCATCCAGCTCAAAGCCCTTCCGGGGAAAAGTGAATTTATATGGTGAATCCGTCCATAAGAAAAAGCCGGAATCCACCTGCAGAATAGGATATCTTCCTCAAAATCCTTTGCTTTGCTTTATGTGTGAAACCCTTGAGGAGGAATTCAAGGAGCTAGCTTCGAGATTTGATATCCGAAATGAATGGAACCGGATGGACGAGATTACGAGACGGCTTGGCATTGCCCATGTTCTCACGAAGCATATCCATGATTGCAGTGGTGGAGAACAGCAAAAAGCGGCATTGGCAACGGTTTTGTTCATCAATCCCGATCTATTGCTGATTGATGAACCGACAAAAGGAATGGATGCCTTATCCAAAATTCAATTCTCACAAATAGTTAAAGATCTCCATGAGGATGGAATGACTATTATGATGGTAACGCATGATATAGAATTTGCTGCCAGCCATGCGACCCGCTGTGCATGGTTATTCGATGGTATGATAACCGCTGAGGGGAATGTCCGTGATGTCCTGAACAATCACTACTTTTATACAACTTCCATCAACCGGGTCAGCCAGAATACTCATCTGCCAACTGTACTGACATTAGAGGAGGCATGCGACACGTGGAAAATACCCGCTCTGTATTAATATCATCCTCTTTTATTGTATTGACGCTTTTGTTTATATCAGCGATCATTTTCAACGATAAGCCGTACCTATTAATCTGTTTCGCCATCATGCTCATTACGGCAGTTCCTTTGTTTGCACGATTTGAATTGCGTCAAATAGGAAGTAAAGAGATCGTCCTCCTTGCAGTGCTTGCTGCCATTGCAGCCATGAGCAGAGTCCCGTTCGCCCCTATTCCCAGTGTCCAGCCCACCACATTTGTCATTATCGTGAGCGCAATCGCCCTCGGACCCGAAGCAGGGTTCTTGATCGGGGCAACAGCTGCCATTGTTTCTAACATTTTTTTGGGGCAGGGTCCCTGGACCCCATGGCAGATGTATGCATGGGGAATGGCGGGTATGATGGCAGGATTTCTGCGAAACACATGGTTCCTCAACAACAAATGGGGCTTGATGGGGTTTGGGTTTGCCGTCGGTTTTTTCTTCGGGTGGTTTATGAATTTGTGGTTCATTATGGGTTTCATCGGAGACATCTCCTGGAATATTTTCATCTCAGCCTATGTCGCAAGCTTTTACTTTGACCTGGCACATGCACTGTCAAATGTATTTTTTCTCGGGCTTTTTAGTGCCGGATGGATTCGGATCCTGGAGAGATTTCAAAGGAAATACGGTATCCTTTCAGCCGGCGGGTATGGGTAGGAGAAAGGAGAAGAGATGAAAAAAGGATTAGGATTGATTTTTATTTTATTATCCCTTCCATTGTTGTTTCATCAACAAATCAAAGAAGAGATTTATAAGAACTTCAACGATAAATTGCTTGTCGCAGTTAGTGAAAATCAGAAAAATGTAGAAAAGTCAGCGATCGAAAAACTATATATGAACGATTCTACTAATGTGAAAACATCCGAAGTAAAAGCTATTCTCTCCATCCCGGAAATCGAATTAAAGGAACCGATCTTTCAAGGGACAACCGAAGAACACTTAAAAAACGGAGTGGCCGTTGTTGAAGAGGATGAGGATTTCACTCGAAACAATCTATCTATTGCAGGCCATAAAATGAATGCATATGGGGTATTATTCAATAGACTGCATGAATTAGAGATTGGAAGCCAAATAGAGGTCAAAACTTCTGATAAAGTAAAGAAATATATGGTGACCGAACGATTTACAGTGGCACCAAATGAAGTATCGATCCTGGAGGAAACGGTTGAAGAAACCATCACTTTGATTACATGTGAATCGTATAATTGGAATACGTATGAATTTGAAGAGAGGCTCGTCATAAGGGGAGAAATCATGAAGGATGGATAGAATCTCATAATGTGGGTCAGGTAAGGTGTTTGGTGAAATATACATTACGGATAGTAAAGAGTTGACCTTATAAGATTACCTGGAAAGTAGAAAGCTTCACTGTGTCGAAAGTGAATCTTCCCTCCGGCTGTCTTATAAGATAACATATCCTGGATGTTGAATGACCGGGAAATTTACCAATAGCCTGTTCCATATAAGCATCCGAGGGGAGCTGTAATTTGGGTTAATCTTAAAGAGGAAGTCTAAGGGGACTGGTTTACGGTCTTTTAAAGTCCGTTTTGTCCTGGAAAGTAAGAAATATTGAAATTAAACGAATAGAGATATAAAGAGGTTTACCAGTGTGGTATTACCTTCCTTCTTATCGCTAAAAAGCGAGTGGGTATTCTTTTGAATAAAGTCCGACCTGTATGATCAGCAGCTACTTTATTACTTGCTGTTTCTGGTCTGGTTACAGAAAATTTTCCTTACAACCCTTTTATGATTTTTCTCTTAGGACTTACATTTTTGGTTTTGGGATTGGAAGAATATCAAAATGAGAGAAGAGAGAATGGGTTGGTGTTTCTATATTTATGTTGTTTGGAGCGATAAACAGTTTTATAGGGACGCTGTAGAATTACCATGGCTGTCAATCAGAGCGATACCACCATCACATCCAAAACGAAAAGAGCTGCTCCCTAGCAGCTCTTTTATTGATGCCGCCGTGACCTTTTGTACAGGCTATGAATATTTTACTAGTAGAAGGGGTGATAGATTAATGGCAAAAGCTAGTGATTATTTGATAGCGTTGGACGACGGTCATGGGCTGGGTACAGCTGGAAAGCGCACGCCTTATATCCCATCTCTGGGGAGACAGATCCGGGAGAATGAGTTCAATGAGAAGGTGACCTTATTTTTGAAAGCGGAGCTGGAGAGATGCGGCTTCAGGACGCTCTTGACGGCTCCGACGGATGGTGATACCCCTCTGAAGGACCGGACGGATCTGGCGAATTCAATGGGAGCGGATGCGCTGATTTCAAACCATTTCAATGCATTCGATGGGAAATTCGATGGTCCGGGAAAGGATCCCGAGGGGCATTCACTTCATATTTATTTTAACGATGTGAATGACAGAAGGCTTGCAGAAAGTATTGCAAAATACTTGAAGCAGGGGACAAAACAAGTGTACCGAGGCATCATTGAGCAAAATCTTCATATGACAAGGGAATTCAAAAAGGCTGCAGTACTAGTTGAAAATGGGTTTATGGATAATGAAAAAGAAGCATTGCTGATGATCAATGAAGACTTCCAGCGTGAAGCGGCGAAAGAGCAGGCGCGCGGAGTCTGTGACTTTTTTGGGGTTGCTTATGTGGATGCCGGAAGCGGAGGGGGAGTTGTGGTCCCGCCTCCTGAGTCGGCGGACTACATCGGAAAGCGGGTTGAGAGTATCTACAGAGGTGCTGAAGGGCTGGACTTTTACAGCCGTCCGACTTTCAATGATGCTTACCGTGCAGGAACATTAAAGTACCAATACGGGTTCCCGACAATTCTGAGAAAATTGAGGGTCGAAGGGGCGTACATGTATGAGGTGAAAAATTCACGGGGACACGTGTATTATGTAACGGCAGCACCGAAGTTTGTGAGAGTGGAGGGTCAATCAAGTGGAGGATCGTCGTCACAGCCAAACCCTGGTTCATCCTCGGGAGCGGTCGCGATTGGCGAAATCAGGATCATGGGAGTAGCGAATGCAGCCATTATACAGGACCGTCCCGACCGGCTGACATCCAAAGACCTTGGAACCATAGCGAGAGGCCGGACGATTCCTGTCACCGGATCCGTCAGGGGGAAGAACAGCAGCTCAGGCTACTGGGAAGTCATTTACAAAGGAAGAAGAGCTTATATAACCGGGGAATATGGAAGCTACAAGGCATATTAGCTATTCCGGTTTCTTAATAAATGGAATAGTTTGTTTGAAGCAGAATGATTTGCGGTTTCGGCAAGTATATTGTCTAATCCGGATGAAAAGTTGAATCCTGCAAGAATTTCCCTCATATTGGCAAGATTATTTTGCAGAAAAAATTGCGGCCGGTCCCAGCGCGCGTAAACGTATTAACGCACGCTGGGGCTGGCCTCTAATCGTTACAAGACGTCGTCGATGATCTGTTCGAATGTGTCGCTGACCCTGCTTCTGTTGATGAGGATCTGCTGGTTATCGAGAGTGACGCTCCCTCGGTGTTCGTCGAGATTGAGCCTTTCTTTCATGGCTGCCAAGGCACCTTTGCTTCGCTTGTCGATCTCGAAGCAGACCATCGTCTCATGGTCACCTTGAAGGATATAGACCTCGAGTTCGTCCAGCTTTCGGCTGTATTTCCCGTAGGAAGGGATGAATTCATATTGCTGCACAAATGGACGCTTCGTCTTGATCCAGGCAGGGGTGTTTTGGCTCTCCATCTGTCTGAATTTAAAGCCGATGACTTTAATGGCATCTATGATGTTTTCGTGAACGGTTGTCGGATCGACGGAAACATAGTCCCTGTCTTTCGGGTCGACCGCATTCCGGATATCGATGCCTGTTTCGATCCAAACAGGCGGAACATTTGTCTGTGTTTGAGGATCCACCATTGTAATCGGTGTATCGAGCGGAACCTGAAATGAGAATGGAATCGTTTTCTGCTCCCCTTTGGTAATCGTGAAAGGTTCATTCAGCTGCTGCGCTTCAACAGTGCCAGGTGATAATCGGTCGCCGCCCTCATGACCATACATCGTCATTAGTTTAAGGTTGATGGATTCTATCCGTTGGTCGGTGTTTCCACCCTTCACCTCTACGACACCTTCGAGCATTTCCCCTTGTTGAATATAGGCACTCTTGAGCTTCGTATCAACTGTAGCCGAACCGATTCCGATACTGGCGATCACTTTATTGAACATTGACATGAATTCATCCCCCTTCTTATACCCATCGTAGCATAAATTTGGGGATTGGTAGTAGCAGGAACGCAGGAATGTTTTTTGGGGAGGAAAGAAATTGCTCAAAGGTATATTCCCAGATCCAATGCTGTATTGGAAGAACCGTTTTTCACCGGCTTTTCCCAAAAAATTGAAACTTCCCATAATGCCTTAACGTATGAGAATCATAAGATGGATTTCAGGGAGGGGTAGAAGTCATGCTGTTATGGGGACTTGCAAATATTTTTATCGGGATCTTTTGTATCGTGTTCGTTTCAAAACTATGGGAACGGACGGAGTGGCGGGTTAATCGGAAATATGGGGGAAAGCTTCATCAGACTGGCATTTTCCTGTTCCTCTCTTTACTCCTGCTTTTGTCGATTATCCTATTTGATGTTCTGCTCGCTTACATCTTCCATTACACAATGCTGAATACCTTCTTTGTCACCAGCTTCGTATTGCTCGTCATTCATATCTTTGGACCTTACTATTCCAGCCATATGGTTAATGAGGAAAGAGTATTCATAAAGTATGCCATCAAGTTTTCCGAAAATGAGACAGTGACGATTTTCAAGCTCCCTCTCACGCCATTTCTCTTGGCATCCATTGGCATCGTTTTTATTACAGTGGTCCTGACATTCGGTGCAATGTGATTGAAGAACAGAAGGAAATAGCAGATTTAAAGAAGAGATTCCTGAATTTTTTTGTAATAAAATGTCTTGTTTTATCGAACCTCTTTAAATATGAAGGGGTTAGGCTATACAATAGATAAATCGTATTATGGTAGGAACAAGGGGCGAAGAGTATGATCAATGAACAACCCATCACGAAAGAAATTGCCATTCTCAAAAATAAAATGATCCATGTCGGGTTATCCAAAGGATTGTCGCATCCTGAGACGGTCAGTTTCAGTGAAAAACTGGACAAATTGATTATTCAAGTGCAGCATACCGATATGAAGAACTAGCAGGATATAGTAGTAATATTCGTATGAGATTATTCCTGAAATGCCGTTTACTATTCCTGTAAAGGGGATATTCAAATGTGAATAGATAGAAAAACTTTAGTTTATGCGTATTTTATCAGAATGGCAGGTACATACAGCAAGAAGAAAACGAACGTAAATATAGACATCTCCACAGCAATAGTAAGCGATGATTCGGACTGGTTATCACCACCTGTACAGGTATAAGAGACGTTTGTCGTGAATTCCTTTTATTCTATTAAATGAGAAATAAAAAGGTTACGGGAGAAATTAATAGTGAGTATTCAGTGTTGAACGGGAACCATGTTCGGCACTTTTTTCTACCCTTTTTAAAACCGTTCCAACGTAGGGTAACTTGTTAACAGCAGGTTGTGAAGACCATTCCGTTTAGCCGGGACCATTCGATTATTGTTTTTAAAATGTTAATTAAATTCGAAAAACTTATTGAATTTTCAAATTATTGGTGTTTAAATAGAGTCATACTAAACAACATAGGATTATAGTGAAAGTGGTTCATCCATAACGTTCTTATCCAATTAAGACGTTCCTTTTTTTACGTATTTTTCAGAAACGGTGTTTCTTATTACGGAACAAGGAGTGTGTAAGATGTTGACAGAGCTTGTGACAGAGTTGAAAAACGCATTACCTGAAGAGCGGATCAAAGCGGGGAAAGTTGACCGCTTTGGAAATGGCAGTGATCTTATCGTGTATCCGGAAACGGAAGAGGAGATTGCATCGATTTTAACTTATGCGAACGATAACGGAAAGAAAGTGATCGTAGAAGGCGGGGGGACGAAGAAGGGATTCGGCGGTCTGGTTGAATCTGCTGATCTCATTCTATCTATGGCCGGCTACAAAGGTGTAATCGAGTATGCGGCAGGCGACTTGACGATGACCGTTAGAGCCGGCACGACCTTTACGGAACTTCAAACGTATCTTGCGCAGCATGGGCAAAAAATTGCACTTGATCCGGCCAAGCCGGATGAGGCGACTATCGGTGGAATCATTGCTGCAAATGAAAGCGGTCCCAAGAGGCTCGGTTACGGGGCATCACGGGACAATGTCATCGGTCTCCGAATCGTTTACCCCGACGGAATCATCATCCGGTCAGGCGGGAAGGTTGTGAAAAATGTCGCCGGTTATGACATGAACAAGCTGTTCATCGGCTCAATGGGGACACTCGGCGTGTTGACGGAAGTAACACTCAAGCTTCGTCCTATTTCAAAATGCGAGAGTCTTGTTCTTGTTTCTTTTCCAGGGGATGAACCCGCAGACATCCGCTCTTTTGTCATCAAGATCCTCGATTCAACACTGGAGCCTACTTCACTTGAACTTTTGGACCGTGCGCTATCTGAAAAACTGACCGGTGTGAACCAGTATACAGTCGCGATGAGTTTTGAGGACGTCGAAAGTTCGGTCCGCTATCAGGAGGAAACGGTGCAAAGGATGAAGCCTGAGCATAGTCAGCTTACGATTTATGAAGAGGATAAGGCCGTGCAATTCTGGGCCGACTTTTCACAACTTGGGTCAGACCGACACGAAAGCACCGAAGTGAATGCCACTTTAAAAATCGGTGTCGTGAATCTCGATGTCCTTCATGTGTTGAAAGAATGTGAACTTCTCGAAGAAAGTCATCGAGTCGGAATTGAAGCGCACGGCGGTCTGGGTCATGGACTATGTTCCGTTCATGTAACCGGTATCGCAGAAGATGTACTCTCAGCCATTAATAAACTTAGGGCAGCTGTTGCGGAGCGCGGAGGCTATGTCATTGTCAAAAGCCTGCCGTTCAAAGAGCGTCAGCAAATCAAGGTATGGGGGGAAGACCCTGCCTATTTCTGCATACTTCAGGGAATCAAAGCAAAAGTGGACCCGAATTCTGTCTTGAATTACAAACGATTTGTAGGAGGGATCTAGGTGAGTGTGAAAGAGCTGATGAAAACGCCCCCCTGTTCTGACACGAGCTTAAGCAACTATCTGTGGAATGACAAACCGGACGAGAACAAGTGGGCTGACTGTGTCCATTGTGGAATGTGCCTTGAATCATGCCCGACGTATGAACTGACGGGGCAGGAGCAGCATTCGCCGCGCGGACGCGTACATCTGATCAAGTCTGTTGCGGAAGGAAAACTTGAGGTGAATGAGCAATTTATGGACCCCGTATATGCGTGTCTCGATTGCCGTGCCTGTACGACCGCCTGTCCCGCGGACGTCGATGTAGGAGGATTGATTGAGGAGGCGCGTGGTCAGATTCGGCAGGCCATGCCTTTGAAGGGATGGAAAGGGATGATCAGCAAGACATTCCTCGAAGGGTTATTCCCTCATCCAACCAGGCTGAATAGGCTCGGAGGCATGCTGAAGTTTTACCAAAAGAGCGGCGCACAGACGCTTATAAGGAAGACTGGTCTCATCAATGTGATGCCGAAGCATCTGGTGGAAATGGAAGCGATCATGCCCGAAATCAAACAATCAGTCCGGCAAAAATACAAGAACGAAGAAGTTATCAAAGCGAAAGGGGAAACGAAGCACGAGGTTTCCATGCTGACAGGCTGCGTGATGGATGTGATGTTCGGGGAGATCAATGACGCGACAATCAACGTTTTGACGAGAAACGGGAACGATGTCGTCATCCCGAAAAATCAGACCTGCTGCGGCGCTTTGCATGTACACTCCGGTGACCGGGAGATGGGCCGTAAGCTTGCAAAGCAGAATATAGAAGCGTTCAAGGAAAGTGACAAGGTCATCGTGAACGCCGCGGGATGCGGCTGTATGATGAAGGATTATCCTGAACTCTTTCATGAGGATCCCGAATGGAAAGCGAGAGCAGAGGGATTTTCCGAAAAAGTCTATGACATTTCAAAATATCTTCATGATACCGGCTATGAAAAACCGAAGGCGGAGATGAACACGCGGATTACGTATCACGATGCCTGCCACCTTGCTCACGGGCAGGGTGTACGGCGGGAGCCGCGTGACCTTCTCCTCAATATCCCTGGAGTCGAAATGGTTCATATGCCAAATTCGGACCGCTGCTGCGGAAGTGCCGGGATTTACAATATCACTAATCCTGAAATGGCCGGGGCGGTGCTGGAGAGCAAGATGCAGAATGTTCCTGAGGACGTCGAAATGATCTCGATGGGGAATCCTGGCTGTATGCTGCAAATGGCGATGGGTGTCCAGAAGTACGGCAAGAACCAACAGGTCGTCCATACCGTCCAGCTCCTTGACTGGGCATATCAAAAAGAGGACCGTGAAAGGGGGAGGGAATAATGGTACTGAAAAAACTGAAGACGAAGGATCCGCATATTAAAGGTCTAGCAGCTCTTGTCAGCGGAACTAACAGCATCCTGTATCACAAGGAGGACCTGATCGCATATGACTGCGACGGCTTCACTCTTCATAAGCATCTCCCGAAAGCGGTCGTGTTCCCGAAAGACACGGCGGAAGTGGCTGCGCTTGTAAACTATTGCTCCACTAACGGGCTCCCATTCCTGGCAAGGGGTGCCGGCACCGGTCTGTCAGGCGGCGCTATCCCTATTAACGGGGAAGTCATCATCAGCCTCGTACGGATGAAACGGCTGCTGAGTGTCGATCTCGAAAATCGCCGTGCGGTCGTGGAACCCGGCTTCGTCAATCTGAAGCTGACAAACTCGATATCCGATAAAGGCTATTATTACGCCCCGGATCCCTCAAGCCAGTATTGTTGTACGATTGGCGGAAATGTGGCGGAGAATGCCGGTGGTGCCCACTGTTTAAAATACGGTGTCACAACCAACCACATTCTCGGCTTGGAAGTCGTGCTGCCTAATGGGGAAATCATCGAAATCGGCCATAACGGGATTCCCGATGCACCGGGATATGATTTGCTTGGTCTCTTGACAGGATCGGAAGGGACGCTTGGGATCGTCACGAAGATCACTGTGCGCATCCTGAAAAACCCCGAAGCGAAACAGACGGTCCTCGCTTATTTTGACTGTGTGGAAGATGGCAGTCAGGCCGTTTCCGATATCATCTCGAAAGGAATTGTCCCCGCAGCTCTTGAAATGATGGACAAAATCGCAATCGAAGGAGTCGAGGCAGCCGCCTTCCCGGTGGGTCATCCAAAGGATATCGAGGCCCTGCTGCTGATCGAAGTGGACGGGATATCTGCAGGCATCGGCGAGCAGATCCATCAAATTTTGGACGTGTGCAGAGCCCGTAACGTCCGGGAAGTGAAAGTCGCCAAGGATGAGCATGAAAGAGGCAGATGGTGGGCCAATCGGAAGACAGGCTTCGGCGCAATGGGGGCGATCTCTCCTGACTATCTGGTCCAGGACGGCGTCATCCCGCGGAGCCGGCTTCCCGAAGTGTTAAAGAGGATCAACGAAATCAGTGCTGAACATGGCTTGCGGATCGCCAATATTTTTCACGCCGGGGACGGGAACCTGCATCCGCTTGTTCTATTCGATGCAAGGATCCCGGGTGAAACGGAAAAGGCATTAAAAGCCGGAAGCGAATGTTTGAAGGCATGCGCCGACGCAGGCGGATCCATCACCGGCGAACACGGCGTCGGCATCGAGAAGAAAGAAGAAATGCGCTTCGTCTTCAACGACGATGAAATCATTGCCCAAAGCAACATCCGTGAGGTCTTCAACCCTCAAAATCTACTGAACGCCGGCAAACTGTTCCCTAGTCCCGGCCGGTGTGTGGAGATTAAGAAAGAGTTGAAGGAGCAGCAGGAAATGGTCGGTTCGTAGATTGATAGAACATTTTAATGTGAGGATAGGAGAACCTTCAGCGGGGGAAAAACATGAGGTTATACCGAAAAATTCAATCTTTCCTATAACTTGATGAAAATGCGGAATTATTCGAAAATTGATTGAATGGTGCAGATGAACATGGTATCATTTTCTTGATAAGTGTGAAACGACGTTTGGTAATAGGAAACAGCAGAATGTTACAAATCACAGATTAAAAATAGGAGGAATCGAATAATGAGTAATTATGTCAATGCAGGATCCTTACAGGTAGATCAGCTGTTATATGAATTTATTAATTCCGAGGTCCTTCCTGGAACAGGACTCGAAAGGGAAGATTTCTGGTCTGAGTTCGGTGTGCTGGTCCAGGACCTCACACCAAAAAACAAAGTGCTGTTAGCACGTCGTGATGAAATCCAGGATAAACTCCATGACTGGCATAGAGAAAATAAAGAATTTGATTTTACTAGCTATAAAGCGTTCCTGGAAGAGCTCGGCTATCTCGAACCGGAAGTGGAAGATTTTCATGTGACGACTGAAAACGTCGATGAGGAAGTGGCACTCCAGGCGGGTCCGCAGCTGGTTGTTCCCGTAAACAATGCCCGGTACGCGATCAACGCAGCCAACGCAAGGTGGGGGAGCCTGTACGATGCCCTTTATGGAACGGATTCTATCAGTGAAGGGGATGGTGCCACCCGTCAAGGTGCGTACAACCCGGTCCGCGGCGAGAAGGTCATTGACTTTGGCAGGAATTTCCTGGATCAAGCTGTGCCTTTGAAAGATGCATCCCATAAACATGCGTTGAAATTTGAAGTAGTGGACGGAACATTAGTGGTTACTTTATCGAATGGTAAAACCGCCGTTTTAGAGGATGAATCCAAGTTTGCCGGATATCAGGGTGAAGCAGGCAGCCCTTCATCCGTACTGTTGAAAAATAATCGCCTCCACATCGACATTCAATTTGACGGGGAGCATCCGATCGGTGCTGCTGATGATGCCAATGTGAAGGACATCGTGCTCGAATCGGCGGTCACAACAATTATGGATTGTGAGGACTCGGTAGCTGCAGTCGACGCTGAAGATAAAGTAGTTGTTTACCGTAACTGGCTGGGGCTTATGAAGGGGGATCTCGCGGCTGTTTTCGAAAAAGCGGGCAAGACGATGACGCGGACGCTGAATTCGGACCGGACGTATTCGGCTCCTGATGGAAAGGAACTCACCCTGCCCGGCCGTTCGCTGATGTTTGTCCGCAATGTCGGACATCTCATGACGAACAGCTCGGTACTTGACGAGGCAGGCGGCGAAGTACAAGAAGGGATCCTTGACACCGTGATGACGAGTTTAATCGCGAAGCACACCCTGCGAGGGACGGGAAGCTATCAAAATACATCAAGGGGGTCGGTCTATATCGTTAAGCCGAAGATGCACGGCTCCGATGAGGTAGCTTTTGCCAATGAGCTGTTCGACCGGGTGGAAGATCTGCTTGACTTGGAAAGAAATACCCTGAAGATCGGGGTCATGGATGAAGAACGCCGGACCACACTGAATCTGAAGAACTGCATCAGCAAGGTAAAGGATCGGATCGTGTTCATCAACACTGGATTCCTTGACCGTACGGGTGATGAAATGCATACCTCGATGGAAGCGGGACCAATGATCCGCAAGAATGATATGAAAGCGACGAAATGGCTGCAAGGCTATGAAAAATCAAACGTTCAGACAGGTCTTGCTGCAGGTTTCCAGGGCCGTGCTCAAATCGGTAAAGGGATGTGGGCGATGCCGGACATGATGGCCGAGATGATGGTGCAGAAAATCGGCCACCTCAAAGCAGGGGCCAATACCGCATGGGTACCGTCCCCGACAGCGGCTACGCTCCACGCGCTTCAATACCATGAAGTGTTCGTACCGGATGTCCAGGATGAACTGGCGGAATCAGCTTCAAATTTGCGGGATGATATCTTGACGATCCCGGTGGCGGATTCTCCTGATTGGTCTGCAGAAGAAATCCAGCAGGAGCTCGACAATAACGCACAGGGGATACTTGGCTATGTCGTCCGCTGGGTCGAACATGGGGTGGGCTGTTCGAAGGTTCCCGACATTAACGACGTCGGCTTGATGGAGGATCGTGCGACACTTCGCATCTCCAGTCAGCATATGGCCAACTGGCTGCATCACGGCATCTGTACGGAGGATCAAGTGATGGAAACATTGAAACGGATGGCCAAAGTCGTTGACGGGCAAAATGCCGGCGACCCGGACTATCGCCCAATGGCTGCCGACTACAATAACTCTGTCGCCTTCCAAGCAACCTGCGACCTGGTTTTCAAAGGATACGACCAGCCGAACGGCTATACCGAACCGGTCCTCCACCGCAGACGAATCGAAGCGAAAGAGAAATATCAGGTGAAACAATCATAGGATAATCGGATGGGGCATTCTTGCGGAATGCCCTGTTTTGTAAAAACTATTCATAGACAAACTGTTTTTAATTGCAATGATGCCAAAATGGCGCAGAATACAGTGTTAAAGTTTGCTGGCTCGGACAAACCAGCGGGAATTGCTTCATTTTTAAACTCAAAATACCATATTTTCAAAAATACTCACTGAAAGGAGAATGACATAAAATGAAATTCATTCGATTCCAAACAGGAAATGAAGTTTGTGCCGGAGTAATCGAAGGCAGCAGCATCAAGCAAGTTACGGGGGACATTTATTCGGACTGGGAATACACGGGGAACGTATACGAAACAAATCAGGTCAAGCTCCTCGCCCCGCTTGAGCCCAATCAGATCATCGGCATAGGTGCGAATTTCGCTGCAGAAAAAGAGGATCTGCCAGATTCATTACCGGAGATTCCCGTATTTTTCTTCAAGCCGGCTTCATCGGTTGTCGGTCCGGAGGAAAATATCGTGATACCGGAGAATATTGATTCTGTAAAGTTTGAATCGGAACTCGCAGTCATCATCGGGAAGGAAGCGAAGAATGTGCCGGAGGAGGAGATCCTTGATTATGTGTTCGGCTACACGATCGGCAACGATGTCACCGCCCCGCAATTCTTTCATGAGGCTGGTCACTGGACGATTGGAAAGTCATTCGACACTTTCACGCCGATTGGACCCGTGATTGAAACCAGGCTGGATCCGTTTAATGTGAAGGTGGAAGCAAGGCTGAATGGGGAAGAGAAGCAGAACAGTCCTACTTCATTGATGATCGTGCCGATCCGGGAGATGATCTCTTATCTGACGAAGGTGATGACATTGAAGCCCGGTGATGTCATTTTAACGGGAAGTCCTGTCGGGGCAGAAATGGTCCGGGCTGGGGACGTGATCGAATGTGAGATCACGGAGATCGGGACGCTCAAGAATACATTTGCGGCTGCCGGTAAGAGCGTCGGGGTATCGTAAGCGGGACAGTCGATTGTGATATAATGGAAGGCAAGACGTTTGTCATCAGGGGTGAAGAGTGTGGAAAGAGAAAATATGGTCAAATCTGTCAGCAGGGCACTGGATATCATCCAACTCATAAGTATGAAAAAAGGCGGCTTGGGTGTGACAGAAATAGCGAATCAGATCGATATTAACAAAAGCTCCGTTTACAGGATTTTATCGACGCTTGTCCAGTATGGATTCATTGAGCAGGACGAGATTACCGGACGCTATAAGCTGGGATATAAGTTTCTCGAGATAAGCTCGAAGCTGTTGGAATCGATTGATCTGCGTGAGGAAGCGAAGCCTTTTTTACAGGAGCTTGAAGAAGCAACAAATGAAGTTATCCATCTCGTTGTATATGACCAGGGCGAGGTGGTGTATATCGAGAAGCTTGAAGGCAATGAAGTGCTCCGGATGCATTCAAAGGTCGGGAAGAGGGCGCCGATGCACTGTACGTCGGTGGGGAAAGCGATTCTCGCCCACCTGCCGACAAATGATGTCATCGAAATCCTGGATCGTAAAGGGATGCCGATGCACACCGATCAGACCATCACTGATAAAGATCGATTTCTGAAAGAATTGATCGGGGTGAAGCAGAAGGGGTACGCGCTTGATCTTGAGGAAAACGAGTACGGTATTACTTGTATAGCGGCGCCGATCTTTGATCATTTGGAGAAGGTCGTGGCGGCGATCAGCATCTCTGGACCGACAATGCGGATGTCAGGTCAGCGGATGGAAGAATTGAAAGTGCGGGTTCCGCAGATCGCAAAGAGGATTTCAGCCCGGCTGGGGCATGTTCACGCTAATCAAATGATGTAATTGATAAGCTCTGTTTTTTCCTGTGCGGGAAAAACGGAGCTTATTTATTTAAAAATTAAAAATTTTCTAAAAAATTGTTGAAACGGGACAGAATGTATGTATAATTTTAGATAGAAATTCGTAATGTACTATAACACCAGATTAAATGGTTGTGTGACAGCGTTGCTTAGCATGGAGTTTTTCAGAAACAGTGTTTGTTATTACGAAACTGAAAGGGGAAACGTTTCATGAGTACTGGTGTGTTGGCAATTCTATCTCTTTTACCCATCCTCGCAGTAGGTATTTTCCTTGTAGGCCTAAGATGGCCGGCAAGTAAAGCAATGCCCATTTCCTACATAATCGCAGTCGGGCTTGCGTTATTTGTATGGAAAGTGCCGGGAGCAAATGTAGCTGCTGCTTCCGTGAACGGGCTCGTTGTGGCAGGCACTCTTCTATTCATCATCTTTGGGGCGATTCTATTATTGAACACGCTGCAGGAGAGCGGCGGAATTAAGACAATCCGTCAAGGGTTCACCGACATTTCGGCAGACAGAAGGATTCAAGTGATCATCATCGCCTGGCTGTTCGGGTCTTTCATTGAAGGATCAGCAGGATTCGGAACACCTGCAGCAGTGGCGGTGCCTCTATTAGTGGGACTTGGATTCCCTGCGATGGCCGCTGTTGTGGCCGGTATGGTTATCCAGAGTACACCGGTATCGTTCGGTGCAGTCGGCACGCCTATACTGGTGGGTGTTCAGTCAGGCTTATCAGCAGATGCAGGCATCACCACCGATTTCCTGGCATTTGTAACGGATATCGGAACGAAGGTGGCACTCCTCCATATGGTGACGGGTACACTTGTCCCATTATTCGTAGTGGCGCTGATGACACGATTTTTCGGAAAAAATAAGTCCTTCTCGGAAGGGATAAAGGTGTGGAAGTTCGCATTGTTCGCAGCTTTTGCCATGACGATTCCATACTTGATCGTCGCGAATGTGCTCGGGCCTGAATTCCCGTCCATGATTGGCGGACTGGTCGGTCTTGCAATCGTGATCACTGCAGCGAAAAAAGGGTTCCTGATGCCGCCGAAGGAAGAGGCATGGGACTTTGAAGAAAAGTCCAAATGGGATTCAGAGTGGAGCGGCAGTCTTGAAATCAAGGATATCGCGCATAAAAGTGGAAGCATGAACATGGTCCGTGCATGGACTCCTTATATTCTGATCGGCCTGTTCTTGGTATTGACAAGATTGAAATCGCTTCCATTTCTGGAGTGGCTTCAATCATGGACGGTCACGTTCCCCAATATGTTCGGGACGGATATCAGTTCCAGTTTCCAGCCCCTGTATTTACCGGGCACCATCTTCATCGCCGTATCAGTCATTACATTCTTCCTTCACGGAATGAATGGAAGCGCATACAAACGAGCGTGGGCACAATCGGGGAAGACGATGATTGCAGCCTCGACGGCACTCGTCTTCACGGTCCCGATGGTGCAAGTGTTCCTTAACACCGGTGGCGGGGCGGCAGGATTTGAAAAGATGCCAATCGAACTCGCGAACGGGGTCGCAGCGATCGCCGGTGACTACTGGCCATTCTTCTCGACCTTCATTGGAGGAATCGGTGCGTTCATCGCCGGAAGCAACACCGTCAGCAACATGATGTTCTCACTCTTCCAGTATGATGTCGGGTCGCAAATGGGTGTGGACGCCAGCTGGATCGTTGCCCTGCAAGCTGTCGGCGGAGCGGCAGGTAATATGATCTGCGTCCATAACGTCGTAGCAGCATCAGCCGTCGTCGGGCTCGTCGGAAAAGAAGGGACAGTCATCAGGAAAACCCTGCTGCCATTTGCCTACTACGCCTTATTTGCAGGTTCACTCGGGTACTCGATCGTCTGGTACTCACAAAAAGGGATCTTCAATCTCGGAACATTCATCGTCGCATTGATTGCCATGGCAGCCATTTACGTCATCGCAACCAACAACAAACGTACCAGCCTGCTCGTCACCAAGAACATCGGCGGGCCGAAAGTGAAACAGGGATAACACACAACACGTACTCCATAACAAACCACCGGCCTGGATGTGAGGCAGGTGGTTTTTTGAGGGACAGGGGCAGTGTCCCGGTGCTTTTTATCAAGCTGTTCATTTGATTAAGGAAAAATGAACAGGGATTTTGTGGTGAATGTCAGAAAAATGCGGATGTACAATGTTAAGGAAATCAAATTCTTATAAACCATAAATACAACTAGATAACAGGATAATACTGCTCATACCGTGGATGACAATAATATGGCGGTCTTGGGCCAATTTTGGGCATTTTCCAATTATGTGGATTGGAGTCGTATAACATTTCACTCTTTTCATCAGAATGGTCCATCAACAAAAACCTTACTTCTGGATTATAATATCGCAAATTGAAACCTCCCTTGAGTTTTTCTTTTTCCTTAACCTTATTCAACATTTCAAAATATTGAGCCCGTACAAGTTATAGGTTCATACATCCAGGCATATTGACCTGACCATACACTTTATTCGCCCATACAACATAAAGTAACCGAAGAATGGTTATATAGGGAGGACCAATATGTCACAAGATCAACAAAAACCTCAAATAAACAAAGATGAACAACATTATCCGATGTATCCCAATTATGGAAAAATAACACGTTATGAAGATATTCCAATTACTGTGCCGGAACAACGTCAACTTCGCCAGCCGGGTGTAGAAAAACTGATGGTTCCAAGGCCGATTATTGAAAATCCCAATTATAAGGGAAGCGGAAAACTGAAAGGAAAGGTCTCACTTATCACAGGTGGTGACAGTGGAATTGGTGCAGCAGTCGCTATCGCATTTGCTAAAGAAGGGGCTGATATTGCCATATCTTATTTAGACGAACAAGAGGATGCGAGCCGGACAAAAACAAGAATTGAAGAGCTTGGACAGCGTTGTTTGTTACTGCCTGGTGACTTAAGAGAAAAACAGCAGTGCGTTGACATCGTCGATGAAACGATTCAATCTTACGGACAACTGAATGTGCTTTGTAACCATGTTGGGATCCAGCTTCAGCAATTAAGCTTGCTGGATATTACGGATGAGCAATTTGATGATACATTCAAGGTAAACATCTACTCACACTTCTACACAACTCGGGCAGCACTTCGGTATCTGGAAGCAGGTAGTTCGATAATAAATACTTCTTCTGTTGTGTCATATATAGGGAACAAACAATTGATTGATTATACAGCGACTAAAGGGGCTATTGTTGGCTTCACCCGTGCTTTAGCTAATAATCTTGTAGATAAAGGTATCCGGGTGAACGCAGTTGCGCCTGGAAGGGTATGGACACCTCTCATACCGGCAAGTTTCTCTACGGATCAGGTGACACTTGTTGAAAACCCGATGCAGCGTCAAGCCCAGCCATTTGAACTTGCCCCTACTTATGTTTATCTTGCTTCCGAAGATTCACGTTTTGTAACTGGTCAAACACTTCATGTTAACGGAGGGGAATGGACATCATCCTAATTAAACTATGTACAAAATCTGAAAGAGTTTGTTCTTGAATCCAAAAAGGGTATCGTCAGGAATCTGCGGAATTAATACACAAAGCCCATTTTCCTGATGGTCCCCCAGTCGCCAATTCACGATATCCCTGCCTCGAGTAGCAGACTCCCCACCCGATTAAAAGACTTATATTAAACTTTCTAATCTACTAAACTAGAAGAGAAGTTCCTGAGAGACTTGAAAGGAAGAGATCGAGTATGACGAAAAATATTAAAATAGAAAAGCCTAAGATCCAATCGAACTTGCAGCCGGCTCAATTTGAGGATGTCTATTATGATGAAGACCCCATGTTAAGTGATTGTGAGGTCAAGCATGCATTTGTAGAAGGGGAAGAACTGGAAAAACTGGTGTTGTCGAGGGTTTCTTTTAAAGGGGTGAGGCTTCTGAACTCATCATTCAGAAGAGCGGATATCACCGATACAGTGTTCGATAACTGCGACCTATCCAACACCCGGTTCGAAGAAGGCATAATACATAAAGTCCATTTCAAGGACTGCAAACTGCTCGGGCTCGATTTGTCACAAGCCAATCTGAAAAACGTTACGTTTGAGAACTGCATCTTGAATATCAGCAGTTTCATTGATGCAAAATTAAAGCAGGTGTTGTTTGAAAAATCCACTTTGCATACTGCCAATTTCTATGACTGCCGTTTAGAAAAAGCTGTGTTTGACCAGTGCGATTTGAATGACATAGATTTTACTGTGACCAGCCTGAATGGAATTGATATCAGCTCCAGCTTTTTTGACAGGATCCGTGTTGAAGCAGAAAACCTTAGAGGGTGCATCGTTTCTCCCCAGCAGGCGGTTTCGTTTGCTTCATTGTTCGGGTTGAGAGTGAAGGAGTAGACGAAGCTGCATCGTTAGTAGACTCTTGGCCGGATACGATGCCCATTATAAGGCAATACCCGTGGGACGGGCATCAATCCCCCATCATAAAAGGCAGCTCCGAACAATCGGAGCTGCCTTTTTTTAATGTGCCGTACCGCGATCAAAGTTGCTTCCGCTGACGTCCGCGATGTTCTCTATGGCGACGAGTGCGTCAGGGTCGATTTCGTTCACGACCGAGCGGAGAGTGGATAATTCGATACGGGTGACAATGGTATAGATGATTTTCTTAGGTTCTTTCGAATATACGCCTTGACCTTGAATATACGTCATTCCCCGGCCAAGTTGTTTCGTGAGTTCCCCTGCGATTTCTTCAGGGACATTTGAAATAATCGTTACGGATTTTAATTCCTCGATCCCTTCAACGACAATATCAATCATTTTGAATGCAATATAATAGGTAATTATTGAGTACATCGCAGTTTCCCAGCTGAACACAAGGAATGCTGCAAGGATAAAAATGAATACGTTGATGATCATGATGAACTGGCCAACAGAAACAGGTCGTTTCTTGCTGACGAGGATAGCAATGATTTCACTTCCATCCAAAGCGCCGCCGGTCCGGATTACAAGCCCGACCCCCGTACCCAATATAACTGCTCCGATGACGGTAGCTAGGAATAAATCATCTGTTACCGGTTCAAAGTGGTGCAGATAAGCGGTGCTTGCAGATAATACAACGACTCCATACAGGGTGTGGCCGGTGAACTTCAGACCAATTTTCTTGTAGCCTATGTATAAGAAAGGGAGATTCAGAAGAATCAGGAAGATACTCATCGTCAATCCGGTCAATTCCGCTGCAATAATCGATAGACCGATCACGCCGCCATCCAGAATGTCATTCGGTACAAGAAAAAATTCTAGCCCGGCCGCAGCGATCATCGCTCCGATGGTTATCATAATGATCTGCTTCACTTCATTCACTACACGTCTCTTCTTTGTTAGCGCCAACTTTATCAAGCCCCTCTTTTTGCAATGATACTACTCATTATAGCATTTTTTAAGTGAAAAGGTGAGCAAACAGCTATGCCCTATCAAAATGAAAGCCCGTCCCTCAACATGTTAACGCGATAAGGACAGACAATCAGAGGCATGTTAAAATGATAGTATAAAAGGTTTCAATCTGGGAGGAAATTGATTATGTTTCATTTGGTGAATGAAGTGAGAGAGAAGAATCCTCTGGTACATAATATTACGAATGTGGTGGTGACAAATTTCACGGCAAACGGGCTGCTTGCGATTGGAGCTTCACCGGTAATGGCATATGCCAAAGAAGAGGCAGCGGATATGGCGAGGATTGCCGGGGCGCTTGTCCTGAATATCGGGACCTTGTCACGTGAGGAAGTAGAGTCGATGATCATTGCGGGAAAAGCAGCAAATGAACAAGGAGTTCCGGTGGTACTCGACCCGGTGGGAGCAGGCGCGACAGCGTTCCGTACAGAAATGTCCATGAAAATCCTGCAGGAAGTATCGGTATCGTTCATTCGTGGAAACGCTGCAGAAGTCGCCAATGTCGCAGGAGAGAAGTGGTTGATTAAAGGTGTAGACGCCGGCATGGGCAGCGGCAGCACAATGGAACTTGCCGAGAAAGTGGCTGAACAGTTTGGCTGCACGGTGGTGATTACGGGCGAAAAGGATGTCATCACCAATGGGAAGACAACCCATACAGTCGCGAATGGACATCCGTTATTAACGCAGGTCACAGGTACTGGCTGTCTGTTATCTTCGGTCATCGGTGCATTTGCGGCAATTGAAAAAGATGCGGTAAGAGCTGCGACCACAGCGGTTGCCGCATACGGGATCGCGGCTGAGAAAGCAGCTGAAACAACAGCGGACAAGGGACCGGGCAGCTTCCAGATCGCATTCCTCGATCAGCTTTCCAAGATGCGTAAAGAAGACGAAGCATTTGCTAAAATAAATACCATCAAAGAATAAAGGCGGGTTGAACATGAAGGTAAATAAAGCACTGACGATTGCCGGATCTGACAGCGGCGGAGGTGCCGGCATCCAGGCGGATCTCAAGACATTCCAGGAACTAGGCGCATACGGGATGTCGGCGATCACCGCGGTGACGGCACAAAATACATTGGGTGTCCATGGCGTATACCCTGTCAGCATTGAAGGCATCGTGAATCAGATCAATTCGATTGGAGAGGATTTAGGGACGGATGCATTAAAAACGGGCATGCTGTTTTCCAGTGAAGTAATTGAAGCAGTAAGTGAACGCATTCATCACTACGGATGGCAAAATGTCGTCGTCGATCCCGTCATGATTGCAAAGGGCGGGGCAAAGCTTTTGCAAACTGAAGCGGTCCGGGCGATGAAAGAAAAACTGATCCCGCTGACAGCCGTCATCACCCCGAATATACCAGAAGCAGAGGTTCTGACGGATTTGAAAATCGAATCACTGGATGATCGCATGGAAGCGTCCAGGATCCTGATTGAAATGGGTGTAAAATCTGTCGTCATCAAGGGCGGACATGCCGATGACGGAGAAGTGGTCGATCTTTTCTATGATGGGACAAGCTTTGAGCAGCTCGTTTCTCCGCGGATTGACACTCCTCATACCCATGGTACCGGATGCACCTTCTCTGCAGCGATCACGGCACAGCTCGCCAAAGGATTTCCGATGAGGGACGCGGTCGTGACAGCCAAAGACTTCATCCGGGCAGCCATTGAAGACGGGCTTGGAATCGGGGGAGGACATGGTCCGACCAATCATTGGGCTTATAACAAACGGGGTGAGAAAAAATGACGAAGCATCAACCTTATGAAATTGAAGAACTGCTCCAGCTATATTTCATCATGGGGAGCACAAACTGTAGCGCCGACCCGGTATATGTTCTTGAACAAGCTATCGAGGGCGGAATCACCCTCTTTCAATATCGGGAAAAAGGCATCGGGTCATTGACAGGATTGGAAAAAGTGAGGCTTGCAGAGAAATTATACAGGGTCTGTGAAGACGCTGGTATTCCATTCATTGTCAATGACGATGTCGATTTAGCCGTGGAGTTGGATGCAGACGGCATCCATGTCGGCCAGGAGGACTTAGCTGCCAACTTTGTCCGGGAAAAGGCAGAGAATAAGATCCTCGGCGTGTCGGCGCACACGATTGAAGAAGCCGAGAAAGCCATTGAAGATGGAGCGGATTACCTCGGACTCGGTCCGATCTACCCGACCATCTCCAAAGACGATACGCGGGCAGTCAGCGGGCTGACAATCATCGAAAACTTTCGGAAAAACGGTATCACCATCCCGATTGTAGGAATCGGCGGCATCACCGCATCCAATGCGCGGGACGTCATCCAGGCAGGCGCAAACGGCGTCTCCTTGATCTCAGCCATCGCAGCAGCGGAAGATGTTAAGAAGGCATCTGAGGAATTGAAAAGAGCGGTCATGTGATAATTGGGGGCTGTCCAGCGGTATGCTATGCGCTCCGAAGTGCCGGGACGGTCCTGGCAATATAAACTCCGTTTTGAACCTGTCCCCACCGCCGAAAAAAGGTTGCATTCCCACTCCAATTTTAATAAAGTATTAAGTTAGACAGTATGTATCGAGGAGGACCAGGAATTGCCTACTACCAACGAAGAAATGGTTGTAACTATACATGGATTGGATAAAAAAGGTTCAGGACAAGCTGAGGTTTGGCGTGAGAATGAACTTGGAAATCCGAAGAAATTAAGACTGATTGTCCCGCAGACGCTCCCGGGGGAAAAGGTGCGTGTAACGGTCGATCACCCAGAGAAAAAGAGACGGAAAGCAATGCCTGAGGAAATCGTGGAGGCTCATCCTGAACGGACGGACGCCCCGTGCCCCCACTTTGAACGATGCGGCGGCTGCGTGTGGCAGCATTGGACTTACGAAGGCCAGCTGAAGGAGAAGACGAAACATGTAAGTCAGGCGATTGAAGCACAAGGTTTCGACCCGGCTCTTGTCCGAGACACGATCGGGATGGACGAACCTTGGCAGTACCGAAATAAAATGGAATTCACATTCGCTCCGGACGGCTCTATGGGCCTTCACGAACAGGGGAATTTCCGCAAAGTCATTTCACTTGAAACGTGCCTGATCGCAAGCGAGCAAATGGTGGAAGCAGCTATGGAAGTGGCTGACTGGGTGAAGGATCACGGCCTTGAAGGGTACAACAAGGATACCCATGAAGGACTGCTCCGCCATTTGATGGTACGCCAATCATTCGCAACAGGTGAACTGATGCTTGCAGTATTCTCGACAAAGGGCCCTGAAGGTGAACTGCAATCTGCAGTGGACGACCTGAAAGCCCGTGTTGAGAAAAAGTTCCCGCATGTGAAAAGTTTCCTCTGGATGGAAAACACAGACTGGGCGGACCGTACGCAGGCAGAGAAAATTCATCTGCTTGCAGGAAGGGATTATATCAATGACGAAATGGATGGATACCGTTTCCGCCTTTGGTTTGATACATTT
>NZ_JABMCR010000139.1 GCF_013179555.1 Bacillus haikouensis | reverse complement strand
TATATATTCTTATAGTTCAGAATCCCTTTTTTAGAAAAAGGCTTCTTATAATATGTTTGCAGAACCATGTTTTCGCCTATAGGAAAATCCAATACCAATCCGTGTTTATGCCGGTCCTGAGGTATATTTCCAACCCCGGTTTCATAAATCTTCCGAGGCTTCAGGTTCATTATTTCTTTTCCGTTTAACTTGACGGAACCACTTTCCGCTTTATGAAGTCCTGCGATTGCTTCAATCAGTTCGGTTTGTCCATTTCCATCCACGCCTGCAATTCCCAGGATTTCACCCGCCCTCACCTCAAGATTCAGTGACTTGACCACCGGGACGTTCCTGCTGTCCTTTACATTCAAATCTTTTATTTCCAGTACATTTCCGGCAGGCTTGGCTTCGGTTTTCTCTGTCTTAAAAGTCACTTCACGTCCAACCATGAGGCTGGCCAGATGGTTAGGGTTGGTTTCTGAAACTTTTACAGTTCCAATCCCTTTACCTTTTCTGATAACGGTTACATTATCACACACTTCCATAATCTCTTTGAGTTTGTGAGTGATGAGAATGATAGACTTACCTTCTTTAATAAGGGTTTTCATAATCTGAATAAGTTCTTTGATTTCTTGCGGGGTCAAAACTGCTGTAGGTTCATCAAAGATCAGAATATCCGCTCCGCGGTAAAGGGTTTTAAGAATCTCTACGCGCTGCTGCATCCCCACTGAAATATCTGATATTTTAGCAGATGGATCCACCTTCAACCCATATTTCTCGGAAATGTCCAAAATATCTTTTTCAGCTTTTTTAATATCTACTGATGCGCCGGTTTTCGGTTCTCTCCCAAGGATGATATTCTCTGTAACAGTGAATGTATCCACCAGCATAAAATGCTGATGCACCATCCCGATACCCAGATCATTCGCAATATTAGGGTTGGTGATGTTTACCTTCTTACCCTTGACGCGAATCTCACCGTGCTCTGGCTGATAAAGTCCAAATAAGACGTTCATTAACGTTGACTTACCTGCACCGTTTTCACCAAGAAGCGCATGAATTTCACCTTGTTTCAGCTGGAGGGTAATATTGTCATTTGCCACGATGCCCGGGAATTCCTTTCGGATATTCAGCATCTCAATTACATAATCCATTGCTTTCACTCCTTGTATAGGCTAGTGATAAATAGTTTAGTAGTTAGAGGTCAGACCTTGGTCCGCCAGAAAAAAAGGGGGTTCCCCTTTTAGAACTCTAAATGAAAGATAGAAGGTATGCTTTCTATACTTCAATTAAAATTCTAAACCCGTTAATAGATACATATTACCAATGACGAGTGTATCGATTAGTACTATTTATCCACTCATATCTTGAAAGAAAAAGGGATAAGAGACCGGCATTCCATGGCCCGCTTATCCCTGATATCATTTGACGATTATTCTGCAGAGAAAGATTTTGCATCCTCAAGAGATTCAGGTACTGTGATATCTCCATTAGCGATCTTTTCTTTCCACTCGTCCACTTTCGCCATTACTTCATCTTTGTTTGAAAGTTCTTCATTAAGTTCAGCAAGGCCTACACCATCTTCATTAAGACCGTATGAAATGACTTCCCCACCCGGGAAGTTACCTTCCTTCGCTTTGTTGGAAAGGTCGAGTACTGCGTTGTCAACACGCTTTAAAGAGGAAGTAAGAACGATGTTGTGATCTCCTACTTTACCTTCTGCAGCTTGATCAGAGTCAACACCGATTGCCCAGATTTCACGGGAAGGATCTTTTTCTTTTAAATCACGTGCTTCTTTGAATAGTCCATTACCGGTACCGCCAGCTGCATGGAAAACTACATCTGCATTTTGAGAGTACATTTTAGAAGCGATTGTTTGACCAAGTTCTGCTTTGTCAAACGCACCTGCATAATCAGAGACAACTTCAGCTTCAGGGTTAACAGCTTTAACACCTGCTAAGAAACCAGAGTGGAAACGTTCGATTACCGGAATCTCCATTCCGCCGATGAAACCTATTTTATTTGTTTTTGTTGCTAAACCTGCTGCCACACCTGCAAGGAAAGAACCTTCCTGCTCTTTGAATGTGATACTTGCAACATTTGGCTGATCTACAACCGCATCAACGATTGCAAAGTGAGCGTCTTTTTGCTGTCCTGCAATATCATTGATTGCACCTTCCATAAGGAAGCCAATTCCGTATACTAAGTCAAAATCTTGACGAGCTAATGTGTTTAAGTTTGTAGCATAGTCTGCATCAGATTGAGATTGAAGGTAATCATAACCGCTTTTACCTTTTTCTAATCCGTGTTCTTCACCGAATGCCTTCAAGCCTTCCCAAGCTGATTGGTTGAATGATTTATCATCGACACCACCAACATCAGTAACCATTGCTACTGTAAATTGATCTTCTTTACTCTTTCCATCACCACTAGATGCACCTTCTTCTTTCTCGCTTGAACCACAAGCACCTAATATTGTACCTGCTGCAAGAACAAAAGACAGCGCTAAACCGAATTTACGCTTTTTCACCTAGAGTACCCCCCAATATTTGTAGTAATAAATTAGTAGAAAGATTGTTTGCTAGACACGTTTCCTTAAAACCTGGAAACTGAATTTGTCAGACCGGAAATAGTTGACTGAGTACAGGATCGGCTCATCATTCTCATCAAAATGCATTTGTTTGAGTACGAGTAAAGCTGTCTCAGGCTCACAATTCAGAATCGGAGAAATTTTCTCATGGTATCCCATCGGTTCGATTTTGGCGACAGCATGTGTAATTCTTCTATTCTCGCGGTTTTCCAACACGGAGAATATGGAATTGTCTTCATGCGTGAAATTCCTGGTAAGCACTCTTTCAGGGATTTTGTCAACACAATACACCACCGGTTCCCCGTTAGCTGTACGAACACGTTCAACCAGAGTGAAATTCTCATCTTCACTTTGAAATCTTTTGACATCATCCTCAGTCGCTTCTTGAGTCGTCGAACTTAAGAAAATGGTCCCCGGCTCCATTCCTGCCTGCTTAATCATATTGGAAACACTGTTTAATTGCTCAATCCCTGAAGTAAACAGAGGTTTGGCATTCACAAATGTTCCTACACCATGCCGGCGGATAATGACACTTTCTTCTTCAAGGATCCTTAATGCTTCCCTGAGAGTAGCTCTGGAAACACCCAGTTGTTTGGAAAGATCAAATTCAGAAGGAAGTTTTTCTTTTTCTTTATAAACTCCTGCATCAATATCCTTTTTCAAACGGTCAATAACTTGTAAGTATAAATGTCGATTGTCTGTTTTAATTGTCACTGGAACCACCACCAAATTTTCTCAAGACATCAGACCTCTGATGTATATCTTTCCTACTAATCGAAAATACTATAACACTTTTCTTTTGATAAATAAATAGCATTATGTGATTTTGTCGAAAAAAAAGACCAATAAGGCAATTCTGAAAATTTTTATGGTAAATAATAGGATAAAAATCATCATTTCTTCATAATCACATTACAATATTTACCTGAACATTACAGACGAAAGCTGCACACCCCTTTTTTATTACAATTTTGAAATAATTTTATTCATATTGTAAACGCTTTTAATAGTATATCACATTGGTGGATAAACTAGAATACAATAAATTTAAACGGTTTCATTTGAACCGATACTATATTATTAATGGGTATTCTAAATAGTTCAGTGCATGTGATGATATTAATGGTATCGCTTACAATAAGAGTACAAAAAAAGTGAGTCTCCCTTTTTCAAGGTTAACTTCACTTTTTTGACAAGTCATCATTACTTTCTAAGCATTTTGCTCCTCTGAAGGTTTACCGACTAACACCGTTCTCGGCTTACTTCCTTCATAAGGACCGACCACTCCTCTTACTTCCATCTCGTCTATCAGCCGTGCAGCCCGGGTGTACCCTATCCTGAATCTGCGCTGCAGCATGGAAACTGAGGCAGTTTGCATTTCAGCAATTAATTGAACAGCGTCATTATATAATTCATCTTCGGCTTCACCACTGTTTGCTTCCTCAGGTATATCATCAGGGATCATTTCTTCCTGATATTGTGCCTTTTGTTGTGAAATGACGAAATCAACCACTTCCTCAACTTCCTCATCGGATAAGAAAGCACCTTGTACCCTCGTTGGCTTTGATGCCCCTACAGGCATAAACAACATATCCCCCCGGCCTAAAAGCTTCTCAGCTCCACCGGAGTCCAATATGGTTCTGGAATCCGTTTGTGAAGATACAGCAAAGGCTATACGGGAAGGTATATTCGCTTTAATCACGCCTGTAATGACATCGACTGATGGCCGCTGGGTAGCAATAATCAGATGGATTCCCGCCGCACGTGCCATTTGGGCAAGTCTCGTGATTGCATCTTCTACGTCATTGGAAGCTACCATCATCAGGTCAGCCAACTCATCTACAATGACGACAATGTATGGAAGCAATGGCTGCTTTTCTTCATTCTCGATATTTTGCCTTTTCACATAATCATTATATCCTTCGATATTTCTAGTACCTGTGTGAGAAAACAATTCATAGCGTCGTTCCATTTCACTGACCACTTTCTTAAGCGCCTGTGATGCTTTTTTTGCATCGGTCACGACAGGTGCTAAGAGATGCGGTACTCCGTTGTAAACATTTAATTCGACCATTTTTGGATCAATCATCATCAATTTCACTTCATGAGGTTTAGCCCGCATTAAAATACTAGTAATAATCCCATTAATACACACACTCTTCCCGCTTCCAGTCGCACCGGCAACAAGTAAGTGGGGCATCTTATTCAATTCAGCCAAAACTGCCTCACCTGTAATATCTCTTCCCAATCCGATCTGAAGTTTCGCATCAGGCTTGTTATGCTGTTTCGAATCCAATACCTCCCGTAAAGATACCATGGCTACTTCAGAATTCGGGACTTCAATGCCGATTGCTGACTTTCCTGGAATCGGTGCTTCAATTCGAATATCCTTAGCTGCCAATGCCAATGCTAGATCGTCACTCAAGTTAACGATCCTGCTCACCTTGACTCCGACGTCAGGGTGTACTTCATACTTCGTAACCGCCGGGCCGAGATGAACCTGTGTCACTTTTGCTTTCACACCGAAACTCTGGAATGTCCTTTCAAGTTTGGCGGCATTTGCATGGATCAATTGATATTCATTGCTTTGATCCGTCTGCTTCGGACTTTTCAATAAAGCTAAAGAGGGAAGTTTGTAGTCTTTATTTTCCACTTCAGTAAAGGTTATTGGCGGGGCAGCCTCTGTTTCAACTTCATCCTCCTTTTCTTTCTGTGTTGAAGTCGCCTGCTTATCCGTTTCTCCAGTTGATGAAACGGACTCGTCTTTAGGAGTGGTAGCTCCGTATGCTTTTTCTGCAAAATTAGAAATAATAGGCTCAATCTTATCTTCTTCCTTACCATCTTCCTGAAGGGGAAGAGATTCGTTCTTCTTGGAATCATCTTTTGCTTTTTGATGCTTTTCTGCTTTTTTCTTTCCTTTTGTTGTTTTCCAGTCACTCATGTCATCCTTGAAGGCTGTCCATTGGCTTCCTAAGAAATCGCGGAAACGGGTTCCGAGTCTTCCAAGAACCTCTCCGAGTGACTTGCCTGTTACCAGTATGATCCCTATTAGAATAAACGTAGCACTGACAATTCTTGCCCCCTGGGAATCAAAAAGGAAATACGAGACAGCAAACATTATGCTCCCGATCATCCCCCCTCCAAGATCTGATGTACTGGTCTCGCCGTTTACATCCATCCAGTATAGATCCCAAGTGTTCATGATGACGCTCGGATTTTCAAACGTACCGTCATTCGATAACAAATCAAATAATTTCACATGACTCAGCAGTAAAAAACTAGCGATAATAATATAAAGACCGAGTAACCGCCTGCTGAATAATAATGGTACTTCCCGTCTTACCATCAGGTAACCTGCAATATAGAGCACCCACAATAAGGCAGCCATGTACCATTCACCAAGAAAAAACCGAAAGAAATACACGAATGCCTTTCCGACGGCTCCAAGCTCTATAATGGAAATGATACTTAATGCGGTCAGAGCAAGTCCGGTAATCTCATATTTGATTGTTTGTTTCAGTGACGAGCTTGTTGAAGATCGTTTCTTGCGTTTTTTTCGTTTTGCCAATCTGTTTCACCTAAATTCTATAAAATACTTTGCTGTTATGTAATTGAAGAAAGGGCTGAACACTTGGGGCAAATCGCGTGCCTAAGGTGTCAGACCCTTTCCGTTTTGATTGGGATACGTTTTCGAATCAGATGCAGCTCTTCCACATTTATTATAGCATAACCAATATTTTCAGAGAATCCTCTTTCTTTCTTAATTCGTGATAAATTCACCCGGACATATTGTGCCATCCATATAATGAGCGGGATCACTGCTCATTATTCGGATGATCCGATATTTATTATTGACCTGCTGAACGAGAAGCGGGATACCTTGATGCTCGATCATCATCTGACCGCTGAACTCTGTTTCATCTGCAGGGTAAATCTGTTCTTGAGGAACAGTGGTATATAAAATCATTGTATCAGACCTTCTTTTTGATCACTTTGTCTGTTGCTGTCGATTAATTCATTAAGTTTCTGAATGGCAGCGCCAATTCCACCGATTCCATCAATCAACCCATATGCCACAGCGTCATCCCCCACTACATTCGTACCGATATCACGGGTGAGGTTCCCTTTTGCAAACATAAGATCTTTAAATGCATCTTCTGTGATATTACTATGTTTTGTTACAAAACTTACGACACGGTCCTGCATTTTATCAAGGTATTCAAATGTCTGTGGTACACCGATGACCAATCCCGTTAATCGAACTGGATGAATCGTCATCGTAGCAGTGCTTGCGATATATGAATATTGGCAGGAAACAGCAATCGGAACCCCGATACTGTGTCCTCCGCCGAGTACCACAGAAACTGTCGGTTTAGATAAAGAAGCTAGCATCTCCGAAATAGCGAGTCCCGCTTCCACGTCTCCCCCAACAGTATTCAGAATTACCACAACACCTTCTATCTTCGGGTTTTGTTCGATGGCCACTAACTGTGGAATGACATGTTCATATTTAGTCGTTTTATTTTGCGGAGGAAGCTGCATATGCCCTTCGATTTGTCCCACTATTGTCAAGCAATGAATATTTGAATCCTGTGAAAGCTGAGGGACATTGGTTTGTCCTAATTGCTGTATCTTTTCCATTAGACCTGATGGCTTGTCTTTTCCATCCCCTTCACCTTTATTTGGCTGATTGGGCTGAGGCTCTTGATCCATGTTCAGATGGTTTTCATTCATAATGACATCTCCTTTTTCAATACGTTTCTTTTGTTATTATTTTTATAAGGAACCTTTTTCATACTATCTATCGCTATATTGTCAACGTCATTTTGATTTGATGCTTATCAAACTTGGATATTAAAACGAAGAAAAAAGCTATCCGCTTTAAAATCAAGGGATAGCTTTTTTACAAGATTGGAATATAAATTTACACTTCCATGATGATCGGTAAAATCATTGGTCTTCTTTTTGTTTTATTGAATAAAAAGTAGTTAAGCTGATCCCGGATATCCTGTTTGATCGCCGACCATTCGAATGAGCCTTTTTGAAGGTAAGTTTGAACGACATCATTCACTATCCCCGAAGCTCCTTCTATTAATTGCTCGGATTCCCTGACATAGACAAATCCGCGCGAGATGATTTCAGGACCCGCGACGATAGACTTGGATCTGCGGTTGATGGTGACTACTACCGTGAATACACCGTCTTCCGAAAGCAGTTTGCGGTCACGCAGAACGATATTTCCAACATCACCCACTCCGCTTCCATCTATGAGGACATTTCCAGCGGTGACCCGGCCGCTCATTTTCATCTTCCCATCTTTGTATTCGAGGACATCGCCTTTATCCAGGATGAATATCTTTTTATAAGGAAGCCCGGTATCATGTGCGAGCTTAGAGTGGGCTACCAGCATCTTATATTCTCCCTGGATCGGTATGAAATGTTTAGGTTTCATGATATTCAGCATAAACTTCAAATCTTCCTGACTGCCGTGTCCGGAAACATGGACTTTTTTATTTGCCGTCAGCACTTCTGCTCCTGCTCTGAATAACATGTCAATTGTCCGGCCAGCTGTCACTTCCATCCCTGGGGAAGGAGTAGCAGTTATTAGCACCGTATCTCCGGATTCGATGTTCACAAGACGGTGTGATTTCTTTGCCATCCTCTGTAATGCTTCGAAGGGTTCACCTTGCGTACCGGTTGCGATGATGACAATTTCATCATTTGGATAGTTTTCTATTTCATCCAGGGAAATCATCATTTCATCACGTGTATGTAAATATCCCAGCTTTAACGCAACGTCATAAACCCGTTTTAAACTTTTTCCGACAACCGCCACCTTCCGGTTATTTTGTTCTGCTGCATCAAATACCTGCTGAAGGCGAATTAAATTCGACGCGAAACATGCAACGATGATGCGTCCTTTAGCTGTGCGGAAAGTATCATTGAGCTGATTTGCGATGACAGCTTCTGATGTCGTATAACCCGGCCTTTCCGCTTCAATGCTGTCCGATAATAGACAAAGCACTCCTTTGTCTCCGATTGCCGCCATCTTACCTAAGTCTGGCCTGTAGAGATGCTTTGCGGACTGATCAAATTTAAATTCTCCGGTATGTACAATCACGCCTTCGGAAGTGTGAATGCATACTCCAACAGAATCCGGGATACTGTGTGTTGTCCTGAAGAAAGTAACCTGTACTCCCTTAAAGTTCAGAAGGCTGTCTGAATGTACATTGAAGAATTTTACATCCTGGTGAACCTGCTCATCTTTTAATCGTGCCTTTACCAGAGCATTGGTTAATTTCGTTCCGTAAACAGGAGCTTTAATTCTGTTCAAAACATACGAAATGGCACCGATACTGTCTTCATGCCCATGGGTAAGGAAAATCCCCTTTACGCGTTCTTTGTTTTCAATGAGATAATCAATATCAGGAATGACGATATCAATTCCAAACATTTCATTTTCAGGGAACATCAAACCTGCATCAATGATGAAAATTTCTTGATCGACTTCCACAACGTACATATTCTTGCCGATTTCTCCAACTCCGCCCAATGGGATGATTCGGATTACTTCATTTTTTGTCTTACTCACAATATGTGTCCTCCTATGCTGTGCTTCCCCGATCTATAATCAGTCAGATTCATTATACTTGATAACTTTTTTTAAGTACAACCAAATTTACCCTGTAAAGGAATGAATGGGAACGATTGGGTGCTGAGAAATACTACTGTATAAGGTCGAAGTATGCATCAATTTTCTAATTAACTATTTCGATACCGCTTTATAAAATCCTTTATTTTCTTTAAATGTTCGACTATTTATTCTAAAAGATTACATTTCCTGTACAAAAGAAAAAATGTGCAGATGCCTCTGCACATTCTCGACCTTATTTTATATCGTATCCAATAATTGGCTGAGCTTCACTCTCTCTGCTTCGCTGAGAGAAATTAAAGGAAGACGCACAGCACCAACGTCCAGACCTTTCATTTGCAAGGCCGTTTTGACAGGCGTCGGACTTGGACTCGTAAATAATCCTTTCATTACAGGTAATAATTTTTGATGAGTTTTCGCAGCTGCAGATACATTGCCCTCCACAAAATAGTTAATCATCTCCTGCATTTCATTCCCGATGATATGAGAAGCCACAGAAACAATTCCATTTCCACCAATGGACATGATCGGAAGGGTCAGCCCATCATCACCGCTGTATAGTGAAAAGTCTTCTGGAGTATTGGATATGATTTCTGTCATTGCATCCAAATTACCGCCAGCTTCTTTTACAGCAGTAATATTTTCAACTTCTGATAATCTGATGATCGTATCCGGATCAATATTTACTGAAGACCTGCCCGGGATATTATAAAGCATGACGGGTAAGGAAGTTGAATCCGCAATAACCTTAAAGTGCTGAAACAACCCTTCCTGACTTGGCTTATTATAATATGGGGCAACCAGCATAATTGCATCCACACCTGCTTCTGCAGCTTTTTTCGTCAATTCGATCGACGCATGAGTATTGTTGCTTCCTGTTCCTGCAACAACCGGGATCCTCCCGTTCACGGCTTTGACTACATGTCGGAATAATGCAACTTTTTCTTCTTTGGTCAATGTAGGTGATTCACCAGTGGTCCCTGCCACCACAAGAGAATCCGTTCCATTGTCAATCAAGTAATTTATCAACTGAGTGGTTTTTGAAAAATCTATGTTACCTTTATGATCAAACGGTGTGACCATAGCGGTTGAAACACGGCCAAAATTCAAGCTTTACACTCCCCTTTTTAATTATCTATCCTGCTTTGAACGTGCTGTGAGGCTTTTCTAACTGAAATGTATCATGAAGAGCATTCACGGCACGGATTAATTCGTTTTCTTTCACCAGTACCCAAATCGTCGTATGGCTGTCTGCGGATTGGAGGATCCGGATGCCATTATCAGATAGAGACGTAACAATTGCTGATGTAACACCAGGCACGCCTGTCATTCCGCCCCCTACCACTGAAATTTTCGCGCAATTTTCTTCAAGAACGGGATCATGACCTTTCTTCTTTAATACCTTTATTGCGTTTCCTGCTAAAGTTGAAGCAACGGTATATACGACTCCCTTGGGGGAGATATTGATGAAATCTACGCTGATCCCTTCGTTTGCCATTGCTTTGAATACTTCAGCCTGAAGATTGTATTGATCCTTTTTTGCGAATACTTTAATCTGAGTCAACTGACTTACGTGTGCAATTCCAGTGACAGGATGATTACGGAATTCCTTATGTGCTTTCGTATTTTCCGCAGTCGTTACGAGTGTGCCTTCACCTTTAGAATAGGTGGATCGAATTCTGATAGGAATATTGGAATTCATAGCGATTTCGACTGCTCTCGGGTGTATCACCTTCGCTCCCTGATATGCCATGTTACATACTTCATTATAGGAAACCACGGATATTGGCCTGGCTTTTGCAGAAATTCTTGGATCCGCAGTCATCACGCCTTCGACATCTGTGAAGATATCAATGAATTCAGCTTTTAGTGCTGCACCAAGTGCAGATGCAGAAGTATCACTGCCCCCTCTTCCAATGGTTGTGATATCTCCTTCTTTCGTCGCACCTTGAAAACCTGCCACCACCACAGCGTCATGAGTTTCGAGCTCTTTGTATAGACGGGTGCATTGCATTTCAATAATTTTAGCATTATTGAAGTCGCGATTCGTAATGAAACCGGCCTGCGCGCCAGTCAATGCAGTGGAACGGATACCATTTTCCAGCAGCATATTCGAGAATACCAAACTGGAGATAACTTCTCCGCATGATAATAGTAAATCCTGCTCTCTTTTACTAACAAGCGCATTAGTACCGCCAATCAAAGATAATAAAGAATCTGTGGCATATGGCTCGCCTTTTCTTCCCATCGCAGAGACAACCACTACCACCTTATAGTCTTTTTCGATCGCTTCATTGATATGA
>NZ_JABMCR010000138.1 GCF_013179555.1 Bacillus haikouensis | reverse complement strand
GTCATATCAAGCGCCTTGTTCCAAGCGAGATTGAACTTTCTCCGGATGTTGAAGAACAAGTCGAAATTCAAGTGAAATACGAAGGATATATAGAGAAATCCCTTCAACAAGTCGATAAGCTGAAAAAGATGGAGAACAAGAAAATCCCTGAAAACATTGATTACGAAGCCATCAGCGGTTTAGCTTCGGAAGCCAGACAAAAACTGATTGAAGTGCGCCCGTTGTCACTCGCGCAGGCTTCAAGAATTTCAGGAGTCAATCCTGCTGACATCTCGATTCTGCTTGTTTATATCGAACAAGGAAAAATTGCGAAGGTTTCAGGCGATCAATAGAGGCAAAGGAAGGGTAATAGCATGAATACAGAACAATTCCAATCCAGCTTAACGGAGAAGGGGATTTCCCTTTCCCCCAAGCAATTAGATCAATTCCAGAAGTATTTTGAAATCCTTGTAGAGTGGAATGAGAAGATGAATCTGACCGCCATTACAGACAAGGAAGAGGTATATTTGAAGCACTTTTATGATTCAATCAGTGCCGCGTTTTTCATTGATTTTACCGATAAGAAAACAATTTGTGATGTCGGAGCGGGTGCTGGGTTCCCGAGCATTCCCCTGAAAATCTGCTTCCCTCACCTGCATGTAACCATAGTGGACTCATTGAATAAACGTATATCGTTTCTGAATCATTTATCAAAGGAATTAGGGCTTGATCATACTCATTTTTATCATGACCGGGCAGAAACCTTTGGGAAAAAGAAGGAACATCGTGAATCCTATGATATAGTAACAGCAAGAGCAGTAGCCAGAATGTCTGTGTTAAGCGAACTCTGTCTGCCACTCGTGAAAAAAGGCGGTTTATTTGTAGCTATGAAGGCTTCAAATGCGAACGAAGAATTGATGACAGGAAAAAAAGCGATTGCGACTCTTGGCGGACAAACAGAAAAAGTGTTTTCATTTGTCCTTCCTGAAGAAGAAAGTGAACGTAATATCGTGAAAATAAATAAAGTTAAAGAAACACCTAATAAGTATCCAAGAAAACCGGGTACACCGAATAAATTACCGTTGGAGTAGGAATAGAACATGATTGGTTCTTCCCTTATAGGATAAATGGTATGCTTTTACTGTAGTGATTTGTGTGAATATGTCTATATGAGGCAGGAACTTGTCATAATTTTAGAGAATTTATAATATAGGGAGTTTCTTAAAGGTGGTGTAGGAAGATGAAGCATCCTTTCTCTCGTTTTTTTGGCCTGGGTGAAAAGGAGCAAGATGTTGAATCTGAAGAATCAAGTGTAGTGGAAGATCGGGACGAGGTTAAGAAAATACCGGTGGCTCAAATCGTTCCTAATCGCTTTCAGCCGAGGACGGTATTCAATGACGAAAAAATAGAAGAGCTATCCAGAACGATACACACACACGGGATCATTCAGCCGATCGTAGTAAGACAAGCGAATGACGACCAGTATGAAATTATTGCAGGGGAACGCCGTTACAGAGCCGTTCAGAAACTTGGATGGGAAACAGTTCCGGCCATCGTCAAAAATCTTAGTGATACCGAGACAGCTTCAGTGGCTTTAATCGAAAACCTGCAAAGGGAAGAACTTTCTCCGATTGAAGAAGCAATCGCCTACGGAAAGCTGTTGGAATTGCATAATCTGACCCAGGAAGCACTTGCTCAACGCTTAGGAAAAGGACAATCAACTGTAGCAAACAAGCTTCGTCTCCTAAAGCTTCCAGAAGAAATTCATCATGCGTTACTAGATAAGAAACTAACGGAACGCCATGCACGTGCATTAATTCCATTAAAAAAACCCGAGAAGCAGATTCAGCTTCTTGGTGAAATCATCGAAAAAAGCTTAAATGTTAAGCAAACGGAAGACAGAGTCGTGAAAATGCTGGAAGGCTCTGCCCCGAAACCAAAACCGAAGCGTAAAGCATTCAGCAAGGATATGCGCATAGCCGTGAACACAATCCGTCAATCTCTCTCCATGGTCTCGGACAGCGGAATTAACCTCAATGCCGAGGAAGAAGAGCACGACGAATTCTACCAATTCACCATCCGTATTCCAAAGAAAAAATAGATTAGTAAAAAGCGAGAAACACAAATTGGTTGTTTCTCGTTTTTTTATTGCTTTAAAGTTAACGTATTCTTCAAAACACCGCTGCTGATTTCCGTTTAAGACTTCGATTTCCAAAGGATGCCGTGGAGGCTCGACTTGCTCCCTGCGAAAGCAAGGTCTGCAGCGGAAAGGAACGGTCCGTGATTATTCCTTCACTATATAAAAAACCTATATTTTTCACAAAATAATTTCCGTGGAAATATGACAATTTTTAGCAAAATTCTCTTGGTGATAAGGTTAAGATTAAGATTTTATCCAATGACATGATCGTAAGCTTTCATTATTTTCAAAAAAGAAACAGACATTTCCCCGCAAATTTTGATAGAATAGAAGAATACTGTGAAGAAAAAACGACCAATCTTGGACGTCAAAAGGTAGGTGACAACCTTGGGAAGAATTATAGCGGTAACCAACCAAAAAGGCGGTGTGGGGAAAACGACCACTTCCGTTAATTTGGGTGCGTGTTTGGCATACATAGGACAAAAAGTTCTGCTTGTAGATATAGATCCCCAAGGAAATGCCACGAGTGGTGCTGGAGTGGAAAAGGGAGATGTTCATCAATGCATTTATGATGTATTGGTAGATGATGTAGATGTGAACGACACCATCAAACAATCAAAAGTTGAAAATCTCTCAATCGTACCTGCGACAATCTCATTAGCAGGTGCCGAAATAGAATTGGTCCCCACCATATCTCGTGAAGTACGATTAAAAAAAGCACTAGAAAAAGTTAAAGACGAATATGACTATATCATTATTGATTGCCCGCCATCTTTAGGGCTGCTGACGATAAATGCACTGACAGCCTCTGATGCAGTCGTCATACCTGTTCAATGTGAATATTATGCTCTTGAAGGGTTGAGCCAGCTCCTGAGCACTGTACGATTGGTACAAAAGCACCTGAATCATGAATTGATGATTGACGGTGTTCTGCTGACCATGCTGGATGCCCGTACTAATCTCGGAATTCAAGTCATCGAAGAGGTTAAGAAGTACTTTCAAGATAAAGTGTACCGTACGATCATCCCTCGTAATGTCCGCTTAAGTGAAGCACCGAGTCACGGGGAACCCATCATTATTTATGATGCTAAGTCTAGGGGAGCAGAAGTTTATTTAGATCTGGCAAAGGAAGTGGTGGCGAATGGCTAAAGGTTTAGGGAAGGGCATTAACGCTCTCTTTCAAAACGTTCAAGCAACTCAAAATGAAGAATCTGTTCAAGAGGTGAAGCTGAAAGAAATTCGGCCGAACCCTTATCAGCCACGTAAGATTTTTGAGCCTGGCGGAATCGAAGAATTAAAGGAATCCATATTGGAACATGGTATACTTCAGCCCATCATCGTAAGAAGATCGATTAAGGGCTATGAAATTGTTGTCGGTGAGCGGCGCTATCGTGCGGCTACCGCTGCCGGATTGGAAGTCGTCCCTGTAGTCGTCAGGGATTTGAATGACCAGCAGATGATGGAACTTGCAGTAATTGAAAACCTTCAGAGAGAGGATCTAACTCCAATCGAAGAGGGAGCAGCATATCAGATGCTCATGGACAAGCTGAAAATCACCCAGGAAGAAGTAGCAAAACGTCTCGGGAAAAGCCGTCCGCATATTGCCAACCATATTCGCTTGTTAGCATTGCCTTCCCCTATTCAGGAACTGATTTCTGAAGGGAAGCTTACAATGGGACACGGACGGGCGCTGCTTGGGTTGAAGAATAAAAAGAATCTCTCGACCCTTGTAAATCGTATATTGAAGGAATCTTTGAACGTCCGTCAACTGGAGAAAATCGTTGGAGAAATGAATGGAAATGTTTCACGTGAAACAAAGAAGCCTGAGAGGAAGAAGGATGTATTCATTAAAGAACAGGAATCCATGCTTCGTGAACGCTTCGGTACGACCGTGACGATTAAACAGTCTAAGAAAAAAGGGAAAATAGAGCTTGAATTTTTCTCGAAGGAAGATCTGGATCGGATTTTAGATTTGTTACAAGAGAAGTAAAAATGTTTTTACAAGAGAAAGGACTGACCTTCTGTATCTGGAGGTCAGTCCTCTTCCCTTTTTAAGTAAATGGTAACAAGAATCGATTTCTAGTTTGGATGAGGGGAACGCATATGGTACTGTTAGGAACGATTGTAAACGGAATTTGTATTATCATCGGAACATTGCTGGGAGTTTTCCTGCACCGGATTCCTGAGAACATGAAAGGAACCGTGATGAAGGCGATTGGTCTGGCAGTGGTGGTCCTTGGCTTGCAAATGGGACTGAAAAGCGAGAACTTCCTTATTGTCATCATCAGTCTTGCACTTGGGGCAGCCTGGGGAGAGTGGATGAATTTAGAGGATAAACTGAACGCTGTCGGTACATGGCTTGAGAAGAAACTGGGGAGCAAGAAAGAAACATCCATTTCCCAAGGGTTCGTAACGGCCACCCTTATCTTCGTGATCGGAGCAATGGCTGTTATCGGTGCTCTCGACAGCGGGATTAGGGGAGATCATGATGTCCTTTACACAAAGTCAATCATTGACGGATTCACTTCTTTGATCTTAACGACTACTTTGGGAATCGGGGTCATGTTCTCTGCAGTTCCCGTGGTTCTTTATCAAGGTTTGATCGCCCTGTTCGCAACTCAGATCCACCAATGGGTGCCCCAGGAACTGATGGATACCTATATCGTAGAGATGACGGCAACGGGCGGAATCATGATATTCGCGATCGGGCTGAACCTGATCGGAATCACCAAGATACGGGTAGCGAACTTATTGCCCGGTATTATCGTTGTGGCGATGGTTGTAGGTGTAATCCATGCGTATCATTTGTATATGTAATGAGAAAAGCGGAAGCGCCCTGTTCAGCCTCAATAAGTGTCGGCGGACCGAACGGTGAAGCTGCCCTTTAACTTCATTGGGCGGACCGAGACGTATTGAGGGCTGAGTGCTGGAGCAGGACAATTCTCAAGGGAGAAAGTAGACTTTCTTATCAAATATAAAAAGGGAGGCAGCAGCGCCTCCCTTTTTATATTATCGATCAACCTCAATGCAATTCCTCCCGCCATTTTTCAATGCTTATCGCATTTCGGCGTTCGATGATATCTTCAGCTTGCACAATGGCTTCCACCATCGCCTTAGCCATTTTCATCACCAGGTTCAAACGGGTATTCTGTAAAACGAAGAATTCCATAAAACCGCTGACATTCACGATCCCGGTCAGATGAATATTGCCCACCTCCGGCAAATCCTTATTGACACCGGCACCCGGCTTCAAAGGTCCGTCACACAGCTGAATGGCACCTACACTCTTCAATCGGCCAAGACAGGCATCAATCCCGATGATAAATGCATTTACGTGCTTCGATTTGATTTCCTGCAGCCTTTCCTCCAGGTTAACGGCATGAATCGGATCATCCAGCGTACCGTAAACATGAAAGATCCCGATCGCCTGCTCAGACAATAACGTTCCTACCAAAGGACCTAACGAATCACCAGTCGACCGGTCTGTGCCGATACACACAAAGACGATCGGGCGCGTCCGGTAAAGAGTTGGAAGTATGGAGGCCAATTGAACAGAAAGATCCCTCGAGGCGTGTTCATCCTGATGATAGACTCTAAAAGGTTCGGTCCTCCGTTCAAATAATCCTTTTTTCAGATTCATAACTTCCACTCCTTTGAATAGTAGGGTTTACAGGAAAGTGTTTTTCAGTCGAGATGTCGGGGCTGAGCGAGCCGCCTCCGCATTTCTATTGTCCAGCTCCGGGGCTTAGAGGCACATGTCATAAGCCAAACCGACCAAGAAGGCAAAGAACGCCTTCATGTCCGATTCGTCTTATGTCACCCGCCTCTGAGCGAAGCCCCTCCGCATTTCTATTGTCCAGCTCCGGCGGCTAGCCCCTCGAGGTCATAAGCTAAATGGTCCAAGAAGGCAGAATGCGCCTTCCCGGCCCATTCATCTTATGCTTGTCGGGGCTGAGCGAGCCGCCTCCGCATTTCTTTTTAACAGTATACGGACGATTTGGTTTTTTCATACATATATGAAGTCGATTTTTCATAAAATAAAAAATTTCGTTTTAATTTGTGATGTATAGGTTAGAACTACCCAAGCTTAGGGAAACTTGATAGAATAAACATACTTATTACATAAAAGCAGGTGAATATATGGCAGCGACTCCTAAAGAAGAAGTTAAAAAGGCTGTTGATAATGCAGCAGATAAACTAATCGATAATGAGTTCTGGTTAGCCCTGGGACAAGGTGCAATTAAGATTGTCGCGATCATGCTCATTACGTATCTCGCCTTGAAATTGGGACGGACAGCCATCCGGAATGTATTCAGAGTAAGGTCAAAAGCACCTCTTAAGTTTTCGGAGCGGCGTGAAGCGACTTTATTAAAACTGTTGGAGAATGTGTTGACCTATGTTGTTTACTTCATCAGTTTGATGACGATTCTGTCGACGCTTGGCATCGATATAAAAGGGTTGATCGCGGGTGCCGGGATTGTCGGGCTTGCTATTGGTTTCGGAGCGCAGAACCTTGTGCGTGATATCATCACCGGATTCTTTATTATTTTTGAAGATCAGTTTTCTGTCGGTGATTATGTCAGGATCGGGTCTGCTGAAGGGACGGTTGAAGAAATCGGTCTTCGCACGACGAAAATTAAAAGCTGGACAGGGGAACTTCATATCTTCCCTAATGGTAATATCACGGAAGTAACCAACTTCTCCATCCATAATAGTATTGCGGTCGTGGATGTAAGTATTGCCTATGAAGAAAACATTCAAGAGGCAGAAAATGTTATCCAGGAATTGCTTCTATCCCTTCCCCAGAAGTACGAAGATCTTGTGAACCCTCCAGAGTTATTAGGGGTGCAGACTCTCGGTGCCTCGGATGTCGTCATCAGGATTGTCGCTGAAACACTCCCGATGAAGCACTGGTATATTGCGAGAATGATCCGCAAAGACGTGAAACTGCTTCTTGATGAACACGGTATCGAAATTCCATTCCCTCGCATGGTGATGTATTCCAGATCAGAGGAGAATGAGGCATTGCCTGTAAAGGAAAGGAAAAGAGAAATCGATCAGGAATAGGAGGGAAGGCTAATGGAGCAAAAAACATTTCAACTGAATGATATTGTAGAGATGAAAAAGCCTCATCCTTGTGGAGCAAATCGCTGGAAGGTGATCCGGATGGGAATGGATATCCGGATTAAATGTGTAGGCTGCGGCCACAGCGTAATGATCCCGCGGAAGGAATTTGCTAAAAAGATGAAAAAAGTATTGGAAACTTCGCAGGAATAATTACTCCTTTCATACCCATATCTTTACAGGCTTAACCCTTCCGGCGGTCAGGCTTTGTTATACTTATTAAACACCCCCTCGTTTTTTACGGGCGGGTGTTTTTTTACTCCTTTCAGGTTCAGTAACCACTACTTGTCTTTTCACTCCATTATCTCTATAATTATGAAGGGTTCGTCCATTTAGAAGAGTTAACATCAATCACGATTTTTCATAGATAAGAACAATAATGAGGAGTGACCGAAATGGCTTTAACAGCTGGAATCGTTGGCTTGCCGAACGTTGGTAAATCAACACTTTTTAATGCAATTACAAAAGCAGGTGCAGAATCTGCCAACTATCCTTTCTGTACGATTGATCCGAACGTAGGAATTGTAGAGGTGCCTGATCACCGATTAGATAAATTGACTGAATTAGTGGACCCGAAGAAAACCGTTCCGACTGCATTCGAATTCACGGATATTGCCGGAATCGTCAAAGGTGCAAGTAAAGGTGAAGGGCTTGGGAACAAATTCTTATCACATATCCGCCAAGTCGATGCGATTTGTCAGGTAGTCCGCTGTTTCGCGGATGACAACATCACACACGTATCCGGAAAAGTAGACCCGATTGCTGATATTGAAGTCATTAATCTTGAATTGATTCTGGCTGACCTTGAAACCGTCGATAAGCGTCTTGCACGTGTTCAAAAGATGGCTAAACAAAAAGACAAAGAAGCGGTATTTGAGCATGATATCCTTGTGAAGCTGAAAGAAGTTCTTGAATCAGAGCAGCCTGCCCGTACGGTTGAGTTTTCCGATGAGCAGATGAAGCTTGTGAAACAGCTTCACCTCCTTACTTCAAAGCCAGTATTATACGTGGCAAACGTAAGTGAAGATGAGATCGCAGATCCTTCCGATAACGAATATGTGCAAAAAGTCCGAAAATTCGCGAAAGAAGATAATGCAGAAGTCATCGTTGTCTGTGCGAAAATTGAATCTGAAATCGCTGAACTTGATGATGAAGAAAAAGCAATGTTCCTTCAGGAGCTTGGAATAGAAGAATCAGGTCTTGATCAATTGATCCGTGCAACCTATTCTCTTCTTGGTCTTGCAACATACTTCACTGCTGGTGTGCAGGAAGTTCGTGCCTGGACATTCCGCGAAGGCATGAAGGCTCCTCAATGTGCCGGAGTCATCCACACCGACTTCGAAAGAGGCTTCATCCGTGCGGAAACCGTATCCTATGAAGACCTTGTAGAAGCAGGAACAATGGGAGCAGCACGCGAAGCAGGAAAAGTGCGCCTAGAAGGTAAAGAATATCTAGTAAAAGACGGAGACATTATCCACTTCCGTTTTAATGTATAAGTTTTTTTGATGAGAGAGACTGGACGTGGATCCGGTCTTTTTCTTTTTAAAAAACCTATTTGATCTGGAAGCAAGTAATCATACGGTGATGCAAATGTTAAACTTTTGTTGATTCTAACCGGTTCCAGCTATTGATTGGAGTGGGAGGCGAAGACTCCTGCGGAAGAGTAGCTAATGTGAGACCCCGCAGGAACGCATGCACTGGACCCATAAAGTTGAACACTTATTTATTAAGCAGCTAATTGAATGATACTGTTTCGATAAGCTACTGGACTTTTCCGTTTCAATCTTGATTTAATTCTCAAATGATTGTAGTAATGCATGTATTCTTCTAGTTCGACTTGAAAGTGCTCGATACTATCAAATTCCTGTAAATAAAGGAATTCGGATTTAAGTATCCCAAAAAAGTTTTCCATGACAGAGTTGTCATGACAGTTTCCTTTTCGAGACATGCTTTGTGTGATGTTATGTTCTTTCAGTGCCCTTCGGTACTGGGCCATTCGATAGTGCCAGCCCTGATCGGAATGAATCAAGAGTTCATCGCCTTCATTTACGTATTGTAATCCTTGTGCCAACATCGTTTCGACCAAATCAAACGTCGGTCTTGATTGGAGCGTATAGGTAATAATTTCACCGTTAAACAGGTCCAAAATCGGGGAAAGATAGAGCTTCTGTCCGAACAATTTAAATTCCGTAATGTCCGTCACCCACTTTTGGTTAGGTTTCTGGGCTCTAAAGTTACGGTTCAGGATGTTTGGAGCTGCTTTTCCGATTTCTCCTTTATACGATTTGTACTTTTTCATACGCACAATGCATTTAAGTCCTAGATCTCTCATAATTCGAAGTACTTTCTTTTTATTGACCGTAAATCCTTTTTCCTGAAGGACGTCGGTAATGCGACGGTATCCAAATCGCCCTGAGTGTCTATGGTAAATGAATTTAATCCTTCTTTTCCATTTGCGGTCAGGGTCTGGTCGGTTCCATTTTTTTATGAGGTTGTAGTAAGTGCTTTTGGCCATCTTAGCTACTTGTATCGTTCTAGTCACCGGAAACTCGTTCCTTAGTTCATATACTACTTTCGCTTTGATTTCGTTGGTGATTGTTCTTCCTGAACTAAGGATTTCAGCTTTTTTAAATACGCATTCTCCATACGAAGGTATTCAAGTTCTTTTTTCATATCTTCTGCCGACTGGTTGGAAGAGTTATCTTTGCCCTTTTTATTCTGATTGGAAGTCATCGTAGAAAGCCCCTTTTCTTTTGGTTCAAGGGCATCTTCTCCAGCTGTCTCCCACTTTTTCTTCCACCTGCGAACCATACATGGATCTGGGATATGAAAAATGGCTGATGCCTCTCGAATGGAGTAATTCTTTTCCGTAATAAATTGAATTACCCTCAGTTTAAAGGCAGAAGGATAGTTTGTATAGGGAAAGGCAAAAGCTTGATCCCCATGGTAACGAACTAACATCACCCAGTAACGGAGAATGGACTCATCTACGCCAACTTGATTCGCTAGTTCTCGATAACTGACTAATTCATTTAGAAAATGTTTGGCAACTTGTAATTTATATTCCAGGGTAAACTTAGCCATTAGTGCGGGCACCTCCTATTGTTGGTTGGGGTGTCCAACAATAGGGGAGCAACGCACGCAGTGACGAGGAGGCTCACGGGCTACCCGCGGAAAGCGAAGCCTCCCACGGAAATCAATAGCGGCATTCAAAACCGGATATTATTAAAATCTACCAGATATCCTACGATATATTGCAATACTAGAAAAGCTGTGATATAATTCTATTTCGTGAGTAATGAACGCATTGCTCCTTGTCCTTTCGTAAAGAAGGGACCGTATAGACCACGAGGAGGTGACATTCAGATGAGAAAGTACGAAGTTATGTACATTGTCCGCCCAAACATTGACGATGAGTCAAAGAAAGCAGTAGTTGAGCGTTTCGATAACGTTTTATCAACTAACGGCGCGGAAATCATCGAGTCAAAAGATTGGGGTAAACGTCGTTTAGCGTATGAAATCAACGATTTTCGTGATGGTTTCTATCAACTAGTTAAGATGAGCGCTACTTCTGATGCAGTTAACGAATTCGATCGTTTAGCTAAAATCAGCGATGATATTATCCGTCATATCGTTATTAAAGAAGAAGAATAATCCGAACGTTTTAAGATAAACACTTCTATACCTGTTTCACGTGAAACAGCATTCTAGAAGGAAGGGGTTGATTCTGATGATGAACCGAGTTGTATTAGTAGGGCGTTTAACCAAAGACCCTGAATTAAAATATACTCCAAATGGAGTGGCTGTTGCCTCGTTCACACTTGCAGTGAATCGTAGTTTTACGAATCAATCAGGAGAACGGGAAGCAGATTTTATTAACTGCGTTGTATGGCGTCGCCCTGCAGAGAATGTAGCAAACTTTCTTAAAAAAGGCAGCTTAGCTGGCGTTGACGGTCGTATTCAAACGCGTAATTTCGAAGGACAGGATGGTCGCCGTGTGTTCATGACGGAAGTCGTAGCGGAAAGCGTTCAGTTCTTGGAACCGCGCAGTGCGAATCAAGGTGATCGTGGAGGAAGTCCGGGCTATTCGGGTGGAGGTCAGCGTGACCAAGGAAATCCTTATAGTCAGAATCAGAATCAACAGCGCAACAACAACAATAACAACAACTATACACGTGTAGATGAGGATCCATTCGCAAATGACGGTCAGCCGATCGACATTTCTGATGATGATCTGCCATTCTAAACGAACGATACGAAAAAATTAAAATGATAGGAGGCGAATCACATGGCAGGAG
>NZ_JABMCR010000137.1 GCF_013179555.1 Bacillus haikouensis | reverse complement strand
GCTGTCACACTTGCTCCCCACCTGTCATCCGGCTGTCCGACAATCGCCGCATCAAGAACTCCCTCATGAGCATGCAGCACGTCCTCCACCTCACGCGGATAAATATTTTCCCCGCCGCTGATAATCATATCGTCGACCCTGTCTTTGACCCAGAGGTAGCCGTCTTCGTCGAGGTAGCCGATGTCGCCTGAATGGTACCAGCCTTTGTGCATTGCTTTTGCCGAGGCTTCTTTGCGGTTGAAGTAGCCTGTCATCATGCACGGACCCTGAACGATGATTTCCCCGCTTTCGCCCGGCGGCATGATATCTTCCGGATCACTCGGCCCGTCCTCATTCGGTCTGACAATCCTGATTTCGTGATTCAGGCATGCCTGCCCGGCAGCTCCTGCTTTTGTAAGCTGATCTGCTTCGGACAGGAAGGTGATGGCCGGACCCATTTCTGTCATGCCATACGCCTGGACAAGTTTGAGCCCCAGCCTGTCATGACAGGCATGAACGAGCGAAGGTGCCATAGGGGCTGCGCCGTACAGTCCGATCTCCAGGCTGTCGATATCATAATCTTCGAGTTTCTCCTGCAGGATCATGTTCCACATCGTCGGAGCAGCGAAAAACTTCGTAATCTTTTCAGAGTAGATCAGTTCGAGCACTTTTCTCGGGTGGAACTGATGAAGGATGACATTGCTCCCGCCGGCATGGATCCTCGGGAGGAAGGCACAATGAAGCTCTGCACAGTGGAACATCGGTGCGGTCACGAGCCCGATATCGTTCGCTCCGAGTTTCGTCGCTCCGATGACGATAAGGCTCTGTTCAACTATATTCCGGTGCTTATGCATGACTCCCTTAGGACGGCCGGTCGTACCGCTTGTATACATGATTGCATAGTCATCATTTTCATCCACTTGTGCCTGGACCACTTCCGGAGCAGCCGCCTTCACTTTTTCATGATAGCTGGCGGCATATTGAGGTGTTACCTTGTCGATGAACCAAAAGGCTGTATGCGGAAAACGGGGCTCGATCGAAGCAACGACAGGCTCCACCGCCTTTTCGAACAGAACGACCTTAGGGGCGGCATCACTCAGGATGAACGCCACTTCTTCCCCCTGCAGCCGGAAATTGATCGGATTGAACACAGCCCCGATTTTTGCACATGCAAAGAAAGCCGTGCCGAGCTCCTCGGTATTGAACATAAAGGTCGATACCCGGTCACCCTTCTTCACTCCCTCCCCGATCAGGGCATTCGCCAGGCGATTCACCTCATCATTCCACTCGCTGTAAGTGTAACGGACATCTTTCCGCACATCATAAATCGCTTCCTTGTTAGGGAATCTCTTCACAGTCAGATCAAAAATCTTGCCAATTGTTGTGGTCATTTTCATTCCTCCTGCTCTTTATTTGAATTTGCCGGTAATCCAATTGGGCCAGGGTCTTTCATGCGTTCTGATACTCCTTACTATTAGAATATTCTGCAAATTAAATCCAAATCCTTTTTCACTTGTGATAAACTGATGGAAGTAAGGTTGGATTTTCCATATTTCAGGTTTTATCAAGGAGGACGTAAGTTGAAAACCAAATCCGCTTTGATTACATTGTCCTGTTGTCTGTTTATCACAACCGGGTGCATACCGGATAAAGAAAAAGAAGTTGTCAAACCTGTCGCAGCAGAGAACGAAACTGATCTGCCCGGGTTTGTGAAAGAGGCTGATTTCGAGGGAATTGACTGGGACAAAACGGTGACAAAAATAGGTTCCAATGGTACTAGTGACATCCTGGGCAATCCCAATAAAGTGGGGTATATCGGACCCGCTTTGCAAGCTGATCATCCAGAAAAATGGTTATGGCACTTCTTTGGTGAAACAGAAGGAAAACTGGCTGTTGTAGCTTATCATCATGAAACATCCGAGAAAGCATCTGTGTTAACGACTGGCTACACAACGACATTTTCAGGAGGCGCATTGTACGGAGCCGATGCCACGATGCCTTCTAACGTTTCTTTACCGAAAGCTGGGAAATGGGCACTTCTTGTGTATATAGATGAAGTGCTGTTTGATGCGCTGGTGCTCGAGGTCGGGGAAAAATAGCTGAGGGGCATGAGAATGAAAAAAAGCGAGACTTCCTCAAAAGAAGTCACGCCCTCATTCTTTCCTCTTCAACCAGTACTTCCACATTCCCATTCGTCCGCTTCTCCAACTTATAAACAAGTACTCCGCCAATCAACAACGAGATGCCGGCGAGCTTCTGCCAGGTAAGAGCAGTGGCTTCAAATCCAAACCAGCCGCCCGTATTGATGACAAACGCAATGACAATCTGCGAGATGAGTGCAATCGAAATCGCATATGCCGGGCCGATCAGCGTGACGCCCCTCATCAGGAAGAACACGATCCCGACACCGAATACGCCGCTGAACAAAAAGATTGGATTCACATTTCCCATGTCAAACAGGCTCCTCTGTTCGATCCCGTAAAAGACTGGCAGTGAACAGACAAGGCCCAGGCCGAGGACCAGGGTCGTCGTTGCCCACGGACCCGTTTTTTCACTTACCCGCGCATTGAATACATTTTGCAGACTGATCAGGATGCCTGCGATAACCGCTAATACCACACCAATCATCCGAGCACCTCCTTATTCATAGATGTTCCCTCTCGCTAAGATGTTGAGTTTTTCCAGATCTCTTATTTTTATCGATCCTTTTACCCGCTCGATGACGCCGTCAGCTGCCATCTTCTTCAATACCCGGTTCAAGTGGCGGTAACTGGTCCCGATCCATTCCGCCAGTTCCATCAGGTTGGATGTACGCATTTCCTCGTGAAAAACCGTCCCTTCCCCGATCTCTGAAATGGATAAAAGATAACTCGCCAGCCGCACTTCGACCGGGTACAGCATATGCATGCTCGCGGCATGCAGTTCCGTGTAGAACTTATTGGCCATCGTCTCAAGCAGAAACCGGATAATGGCCGGATGGTCTTTTTCCAGCTGCACCAAATCGGTGAATGGCACTGCGAGGAACATTCCGTCGGTGACGGCCTCGACCGAATTGATGACCGCACTCCCCTTAATGTATTCCACATCGCCGATCAGAGCGGGCGGCCGTTTAAACCGGTTAATCAAGAGCTTCCCTTCAGGGGTATTCGTGAAGATCTTGATTTTTCCTTCCACCAGAAAATAGAGGTTACGAAGCTTTTCTCCGGTCATGAATAACACGTCCCCTTTTTCAAAACAAAAGACGTGCACCTTCTTCCTGAAATCCTCCGGAAACAAATCATCCAGTTCAAATTTATTGATAAAAGTTTCTGATTCAGCACCATTTCGTTCTCTCACAGCATGAACTCCTTCGTTACAATTGGAAAAGGACAACCCCGGCAAGCATCATCATGAGACCGATACCCTGCCGCAGCGTGACACCAACCTTCTTTTCCCCGAACCATCCCCTTGACTCAATCAGGAATGCCGTACCGATCTGCGCCACGAGCAGGATGGCAATCGCCGACGCCGGCCCGATCATATGAATCGCCGTCAACTCCGAAAAGACGACCACAACCCCGAACGAACCACCGATCAAATAAAGAAATGGCACCTGCCTGAAGCTCTTCCCTTTTCCATCTCTTACTTTTATATAAATCGTCATCGCGATACTGAAGGCAACGATATGCACCATCGAAGTCGTATGCCATCCGCCGATCGCGTCACTCATTCTTGCATTAAAAATGCCCTGCATGGTAATACACAAACCGCCAAGCAGCGCAAACAAAGCACCTCTCATTCGTTCCCCTCCTATTCTGTATCTATTAAATAGCAGAGAGGGAATTTCCGAAAGGACATATGTCCTAACTGGTTTATCCTACGGTATTGAAGGTGGTTTTACCAGCAGGACGGGTACGATTCTTCTCCATAAGGGCACGACTGTAATTACGGTAAATCCGGTTTTGTTGATGATTGTCCAGTATGTCTTCGACTCATCATCTCTTTCATAGATTGGCACATTCATCGGCCCTCTCTTTATAATCATTGTGCCCTCCGTGTCGTAAAATCTTTCCTTTAGCTTGTTCATTGGGGTATGTTCTTTCTTTCTGGCAGCAAACACGTTCTTTTATAATCATATATCCACTCCGACTTTGTTAAGATAAGAACATGGATTAGGATTGAGCCGATTACACATCCTGAGCCGGATTTTTCTCGTTCAATACCGAATGGAATAGGCGGCATGGCCCGGTAATTGTGTTGGATTCCAATTTATTGTGCCTCTCTCCCGGATAATTGTGCCGGATTCCAATTTATTGTGCCTCTTTCCCGGATAATTGTGCCGGATTCCGATTTATTGCGCCTCTTTCCCGGATAATTGTGCCGGCTTCCAATTTATTGTGCCTCTTTCCCGGATAATTGTGCCGGCTTCCGATTTATTGCGCTTCTTTCCCGATAATTGTGCCTCATGTCGAATTTTCTTCACGCCTCACCCTATCTCAATAAATCCCCACATTTTCTAAAAAAATGTAACATCTTATGATCCATCCATTCACCATACTCGTATTCTATTTGTCTATTCATTACAATCCCGGTAACCGGTCAAGGACGTATCATTGAAAATGTTAAAAGACAACATTTCTTCACATTTATCAACAATAAACATCTTGTACCTGCCATCATTCTTTTCTATGATGAGGTTATGAAACAATCAAATTGAAAGGATGTTGAGAATGCTGCCCATCGAGAGACAGCAACAAATTTTAACGTGGCTTGAAGAGGAAGGGACACTTCGTGTGTCGGAGATCAGTTCCCGGCTGAGTGTGTCGGAGATGACGGTGTATCGGGATCTGAAACCGCTCCTTGAGAACAACAAGATCAAAAAGACCTCCAATGGGGTATCGGCCGTCATTCAGGATGAGCCGGCATGGAAGGATTGCTGTGTGTATTGCCTCAAGCCTGCGACTAATAGGAAATCGGTTCAATTGATCAAGGCTGACCACACGATTGAGCAGACGTGCTGTCCTCATTGCGGATTGCTGCGTTATCAGGATATTGAAGAAGAGGTGGTACAAATTATATGCCGTGATTTCCTGACGGACGTGACAATCAGCGGGAAGACGGCAATCTACCTCATCAACGCGGACCTGAACCTGAATTGCTGCCAGCCCCAGGTAATCGCATTTGATTCCCGTAAGCAGGCAAGTCAGTTCCAAATGGGCTTCGGCGGCACACTGCATTCTTTCCACGAAGCGATTTCATTCATCTCGAAACAAATGCAGGGATCTGACTGCTGTAAACATTAAGAAAAGAGGTACACTCGATGCGAAAAAAATCTACTGTTTCTCCTTATCAGACGATTTGGAGATGGCACTTTTATGCGGGTCTCATTTTTGCCCCGTTCCTGCTCATCCTGGCCGTGACGGGCTCGATCTACTTGTTCGCTCCCCAGATCGAACAGCAGCTTTACAATAAATATTATGAAGTGGAAGCACAGGGTGAGAAGATTCCCGCTTCCGAACAAATCAGTGAAGTGAAACGGCTGTATCCTGATGCCGTCATCACCAAGTTCACGCCCGGTGACAGCCCTGACCGCTCCAGTGAAATCGGAATCAGTACCGATGCCGGTACGTCTGCCGTCTTCATCAATCCTTATACGGGGAAATCACTTGGCGAGCTGAAAAGTGAAGACCGGATCATGGATAAGGTTGAAGAATTTCATGGTGAATTGATGGCCGGGACTATCGGGGACCGGATCGTGGAGCTTGCGGCCAGCTGGGCTGTCGTGCTGATCGTGACCGGTCTGTTCCTATGGTTCCCGCGCAAGAAGGACAAGCTGTCGGGAGTATTTTTTCCGCGTTTCGGCAAAGGAAAGAACGTCCTGCGCCGCGACCTTCACGCGGTGCCAGCCTTCTGGATTACAGCAGGAATGTTATTCCTGGTCATGACAGGACTGCCTTGGTCGGGGCTCTGGGGTACGAACTTCCAGAACATGTTCACCAATTCCGGGGCAGGCTATCCCCCTTCCATCTGGACAGGGGATGCGCCTCAATCGGAACTCAAGACAAAGGAGATCGCCGAGGTACCATGGGCGGCAGAGAATCTCGACGTGCCGGAATCTGCACTCGAGGGGTACACTCCCGTCTCCATCAATGACGTCGTGAATATCGCAGAAAGGGAAGGGATCGACCCTGGCTATTCGGTTTTCATCCCACAGGACAAGCAAGGGGTCTATACGCTGTCAGCCTTCCCAGCCAAGGCACAGGATGAAGTGACAATACATCTCGATCAATACACAGGCGCAGTCCTGGCCGACTACCGGTTTGACAACTATGGACCTGTCGGTAAAATGGTCGCACTCGGCATCACGCTCCATACAGGCACTCAATTTGGCATAATCAATCAAGTGGTCTGCCTGTTCATCTGCCTCGGCATCATCCTTGTCGTCGCAAGCGGATTCTACCTATGGCTCAAACGCAAGCCGAAAAAGGAAATGGGGGCACCAAAAGCGCCAGGCATTCTGAAGATGAAACTCTTCCTGCTGCTCATGATCGCACTCGGCATCCTCTTCCCGCTCGTCGGCTTATCCCTGATTGTTGTCGGACTCCTTGACTGGCTCGTCATCAAGCGCATTCCTTCAGCAAAAAAATTCCTAAGTGCGGAATAAGAAAGGATCATGCTTCATGAAAAAAAAGTGGAACTATTTCAGTCTCCTCATCCTGTCTCTGATGCTCGGAGCATGTTCACCTAATGAGGATGCAGCTGAGCTTTACCATAAAGAATCGCCTCTTCAGGCAGATATCATCATGCCTGAAGCATTTTCCGGGAATGACCCCTTTAAGGTTTCGCTGACCCAGGACGGCAAAAAAATCGACGATGCAAACTTCGTCCATTTTGAAATCTGGAAAGCCGACGGCACCTTCCGCCTGCCTATGGAAGAAGCTGAACCTGCAGGTGACGGTACCTATACATTCAACCAGAATTTGACGGAAGACGGTCTCTATTACGTCAAAGTCCATGCCGGAAACAACGGCTCCATCATCATGCCGACCAAGCCATTCGCAGTCGGGGAGCTGTCCAAATCCGATGTGGAAGCCCTAAACGGAATGGCTCCGGTTGAAAGCAGTAATCACGAAGGGCACCATTGATTTTATTTTGGGGAGCAGATGGAAGTCATCTGCTCTTTTTTTATCAGTAGTTATTAGAGACACTTTATTTGAATCAACGGCGGAGTAAATTCATTTTATGGGTTCCGGTACCTGTCCCTGAGTTATAGCGCCGCTTCACAAATACTTACACACTTTCTCTAATAATTGCGCGATTTTCTACTTTTCTTAACTCACACCATCCCTTCACAAAAAAAGACCCCCCGCCGCTATCGGCAGTGGTCTCCCACTTCAATTCAATTGATCCAGTGTCGCATCATTCTCCCGTTCGATTCACTGTTCCACCTCCGCCGACACTAATTCCAGCGTCACATCATCCCCGTCCGGCTCATCCATTTCCATAATGTTTACATGCTTAATGTAACCGGGTACAACATCATCAAAAAATTCATTGCGGCTTGGCAGATCGATTTCTGTCATTCCGGCCAGATCCTCTACGCTTTCACCTTCCTTTACAAGCTTTTGCTGCATCGATTCTTCCGCCCGCGTCGGGGCAAATATCAGTTCCAGCAGATATCTTTGCGGAAAGTCAAGCCGTTCTATGTTCTCTGACTGGAATGTTCCATCAGACTTAACTGCTATGTAAGCTTCTGATGTGATTTTCATATAAGGTTCCGCACGGTAATCTTTAATGTCATCTAAGGACGTATCTTCCGGGTAGGCTCTGAGTCTGGCATACAGGACGGCATCAGGCGGGAGTGTTGTCTTCCCTTTAAGTTGTATGCTTGTTGAATCCAATGTGACGGCGGCATCAAATGTATAAGCAGGCTCTTTCTTTTTTTGCGGGGACGTTTGTTCTTCCTTGTCGACTTTATCCGCAAGCTCTGTGTTTCCATCCTTCTTCACCATTTGCCGGACACTGCTCTTATCCTCTGAAAAGTCCAATCGGCAAGCAGTTAAAAGCGAAAGCATCAGCCAAATGAATATGAAGGTCAATTGTTTTTTCCCGTTCATTTCTAACACCTGCTTTAATACGGATTATTCAGAATTTATTTACAACTTCGCTTCATTATTGTAACATTAAGCATGAAAAAATTGTATTTATTTGTAAAAATCGTGCGGAGGGATTAGATGAGAAGGATAGTGAATACTTCCCTTCATTTTTTCATTGTTATTTTAGGTTTGTTTTTCCTAAGCGGCGCGGGGTCGCTGCTTGCCTATGATTCAGAACTTGTCGTCACAATCGGCTATTACTTCCACCAGCTCTATCAATCTTTGTTTGATATGATGGACCCTGCTTCGATCTCAGTTTATTTGGGAGACGATGATCGCTCCTATCCATTACCCGAAATTTTTCTAAGTACATACGGGTATTCATTTACGATATTGATCAGTTCCTTTTTCTTTGCAGTCTGTATTTCTGTCATAATCAGCTACCTGATCATGCTGATGCCGCTGCGCGGTTACCGGAATTCCCTGAAACTCTTGAATGTGCTTGATGCATTGCCTGACGTATTCATTGTGGTTTCATTCCAGATTTTCATCATCTGGTTATATAAGAAAACAGACATCCTGTTCTTTAATATTTATGCTCTGCAAGATGAGAGAACCTATTTTCTGCCGATCGTCTGCCTCTCTATCTTACCGGTAATTTTTTTAATCAAGCAGTTTTTATTTCAACTGGAGGAAGAACGGGACAAACCGTACGTTGAATTCTCGTACGCGAAAGGATTCAGGAAAACCTATACAGTCTGGGTTCATTTATTCCGGAATGTATGGATCCATTTTTTTCTACACTTAAAACCGATATTTCTCCTGATGCTTTCAAACTTATTTGTCATCGAGATACTGTTCCATATGAATGGCTTCATGATGGTATTATTTAGAGCCTCCACCAGTTCAGCTGCTGCATTTTTTCTGGGGATGTTAATGATATTTGTACCATTCTTCCTCGTCTTTCAAACAGGCTCATTTATTCTGAAAAAATGGTTAAAGGGAGGGGACCATTATGTCTAGCAGACTGCTGAAAGCCTTATGGTTTCCTGCGCTGATTGTGTCTGCACTTGTCGTGGTAAGCTTCCTGATCCCTGTCTGGTATCCAGACTTTGATAAGATCATGAACTACTTAAAGGATGAAGAAGGAAGACTGATTGCCGCCCCGCCCTTTTCCCCCAGTGAAATGGCTCCTTTAGGAAGCGACCGGCTCGGCAGGAACTTCTTTCTTGTGCTTTTGGCTGGTGCGAAGTTTACGATATTCGCCGCATTGTTCATTGCTTTTCTGCGCATCGTTTTCGGTTTTATTTTTGCCGTATTCTATACGTTTGTACCTGCATTCGTGGGGAGATATATCAAGGCATTAGGTGAGTCTTTTCAATATATACCGATTGCCATCGTCGTATTTGCCATACTCATCCCTTTGGAAAGCTCATTTCAGCCGGGGTTCCTGCCTTCCGATGAGTACTTCGTGATTCAACTATGTGTGATTGCCCTTATCACCGTCCCTTCACTCGGGATCTACCTGGGTGAGGAAATGAAGCTCTACTTGAACCAGGAGTTTATCCAAGTATCCCGGACAATGGGTGCCGGCCGCTTCAATATTATGAAAATGCATCTGCTGCCTCAGTTTCTAAGGCATTCCATCGTATTATTTTCCGAACAAGTCTCGCAGGCACTATCACTGATGATCCAGCTCGGAATCATGCTGATGGCACTGGGGGGACTTACGATTGCTGAGTTTGCCTTTACTGCATTGGACCCAAGTAATCCGGTGTACTTCTCAAAGACCAATGAATGGGGTGCCACTATCGGGATGAATATCCAGCTTATATTCTCCAATCCGCTCTTAGTGCTTGTTCCGTTAGCTTTTTTCGCCGTGATTATTCTGTGCATGAACAATATCAGTTCACAGTTGAGAAAAATCTTCATCGAAAGCGACATGCCTTTCACGAAAGTAAAGAAGCTGAGAACAGAAAGGGAAAACCCGGACGTCCGTATTTCCAAAGATCTATTTACTTTGAAACATTGATTCGCGCATAAAAAAGAACCTTTGCTTCTGACATAGCAAAGGTTCTTTCTATCTATCTGTCCAGCCTCACCAAATCTGCATAACTCTCCCGCTCGATTACCACGCGGGACTCCCCGTCTTTCACAAACACTACCGCCGGACGCGGGATCCGGTTATAGTTATTCGCCATCGAGTAACCGTATGCGCCCGTACTGAACACGGCGAGGGTATCGCCGAAGTTCATCGGCGGCAGCATCAGGTCCCAGATAAGCATATCACCGGATTCGCAGCATTTGCCCGCAATGCTGACGAGCTCGGTACATTCTTCATTCGGACGGTTCGCGAGTACGGCATGATATTTCGCCCCGTACAAAGCAGGACGCAGGTTATCAGTCATACCACCGTCCACCGAGACGTATGTACGTACGTCCGGAATGATTTTCTTCGAGCCGACTTTATAGAGCGTCGTCCCTGCTTCCGCAACGATGCTGCGGCCCGGTTCGATCCACACTTCAGGCAGCGGGTAACCGTTGTCGCCGAAGCTTTCCTTGACGCTTGCAGTGATTGCTTTCACATATTCTGAAACCGGCAGCGGCTTGTCCTCGTCGGTGTAGCGGACCCCGAAGCCCCCTCCGATATTCAGAACCGGCAGCGTCACGTCGCACTCGATCCTCACACTTTGAAGAAAATCGGAAAGCACCGTGATCGCCTGCTGGAAGCCATCCAATTCAAAGATCTGCGATCCGATATGAGAATGGATCCCGAGCACCGTGTAATTCGGCTTGCACAGGGCAATCTGCATCGCGCGGTCGGCCTGTCCGTTCGATATGCCGAAACCAAACTTTGAATCATCCTGCCCGGTCATGATGTAGTCATGAGTATGAGCCTCCACACCCGGGGTGACACGCAGCAGGATATTTACTTGCTGCTCCCGCTCTTTTGCCAGATCATGCAAGAGCTCAAGTTCAAGGAAGCTGTCGACCACAAAGCAGCCGATTTCCGCCTCCAGCGCCATGATGAGCTCCGCCTCCGACTTATTGTTCCCGTGAAAATGAATACGCTCTCGCGGAAATCCTGCTTGAAGCGCTGTATACAGCTCCCCGCCGGACACAACATCCAGCGACAGATTCTCCTCTTCTGCAAGACGAACCATTTCCTTGCACATAAATGCCTTGCTCGCATATGCCACCTGGAACTCAAGACCGCTCTCAATGAACGCCTCCCGGAACGAGCGCGCCTTCTCCCGGATCATCGCTTCATCATATACCATCAGCGGAGTACCGTACGCCTCAGTAAGTTCCCCTGTGCTCATTCCCCCGATTTCCAAGTGTCCTTGTACATTCGTTTCCATCGTTGCCATATCACATTCTCCTCCTGAACCTCTCCGAAAAAACACACAAAAAAACCGTATGAAGCGATGCTCATACGGTTTCCTGATCAAAACGAAGAACGTCCTGAAGAATCCTGTATTAACATCTCTTCAATAGTTCTCCACAATGTGACCATTGTGACAGTCTGACACTTGTTCAATGTCAGCCCAACAAGAAACCGAATGGCTGCTTCCCGT
>NZ_JABMCR010000136.1 GCF_013179555.1 Bacillus haikouensis | reverse complement strand
GGACGCTGCTTGGAGTTCTTTTCGCCGTATCCTTCCTGGTTGGACTGATTCTCTTCGGTGGCACAGACCAATCCGTCCATCTTGCTTATATCGACGGTAAAGTCGTCGAACAGAACATTGTCGGATACCTGATCAAAACCTACTTATTGAAGTCGATCGATGTGACGATGATGGCCACGATGGCCTTCATGATCTCAACCGTATTCAGAAGCTCTTCACTCGCTATCGGGATTTCATTATTCCTGCTGTTTATGGGAGCAAATGCTACGGGATTACTTGCCATGAAGTTTGATTGGGCAAAATACAGCCTGTTTGCCAATACAGATTTAACACAGTATACCGGATTCAGTCAACCGCTAGTTGATGGGATGACCATGGGCTTCTCGATCACTATGCTCATCATTTATTTTGCCATCTTCCAGCTCCTTGCATTCTTTGTATTCAAGAAGCGGGATGTGGCAGCTTAGTAGTATTGAGATCTTTGCACGGTTGCAGCGACATACTTGAGTGTGACGTTCCATTTTTTCTGCAATCTCAATCTCATATAGAAAAAAGACGGTCTCTGGGAAGACCGTCTTTTTTTATGAGTATTTATAAAGCTCCGAGAATTGAAGCCGGGTTGTCTGGTTCAATTGAAAAGCTGATCGTGTTGCATTTATCCTTCGTAACGTATTCAGTGCCTCGATCATTTTACTATGTGTGACGATTCCGATCCCATGACCGAAGTATTGATTCTTCTCCAGATAGACGGCATTCTCGCCCATCCAGATCGGGTCTTGGTAATCCGGATTTGAAAAGTAATAAACATCACCCGGGATATTGTCTATCCCCTCATAAGTCACCATGTGCATGGCGTCACTGAAATTATGACCCCATATGAGCATCGGGGAATACAGTCGGTCGAAATATTCAGGGCGTATTGTGTCGAGGATGGATTTATAAAAAATCAGAACGACGGCGGTCACACACTCAAAACTGTACAAATAGGAATTCTGGAAAATATCCCGAATTGCGGCGGAAGGGCGCCTTGATTCTCTTAACCTGTATCCGCTTATCGTCTTGACCCAATAATAAGGATTGAATGAAGAATTAGGAAATGTGGCGAATGTAGCGGCATTGCTGTTCAGCATTCTGCTGTTTATAATGATCCTTTCCCTTAGTTTTAATTCAAAAGTCAGTTCTTTAAGGTGATTATATTCATACTTGATATTGCTCTGTTCAATTGCATTCAGGATGTTAGCTTGCACAGGGGATATTCCTTTTAAACCGGCAGTGGAAGAGCCGTCTTTAAGGGTGATCATCGGCATAACCTCCGAGGGCTTTTTTATCAGTGTATGTAAGGGAATTTGATTTGGAACATTTTCGGTGAAGCGGGTCGACGACTTCCAGCCAAATTAAATCAGGAAATGTTAAACGAATCAATTTTTATGTGACTTGCTGCAGAAAAAAACCGGATCTCATAAAAGACCCGGCTCAAATGTATCTATTTCATTTGTTTATTGATCTTCTCATAAATACCGGCTATGGCCTGTTCGAATTTCCCGGTCGACTTGGGAGTATAATAGCGGGCATTTTTCAACCGGTCCGGCAGATAGGATTGTGCCACCCAGCCGGATTCGTAGTCATGCGGGTATTTATATTCCACACCTCTGCCTAATTCGGAAGCTCCTTTGTAATGGGCATCTTTCAAGTGATCGGGGACTTCTCCGCTTTTTCCTTTTCGAATGTCAGATAGTGCGCCATCAATGGCAAGGATGGCAGAGTTGGATTTTGGCGATAGACATAGTTCGATAATGGCATTGGCCAATGGTATACGTGCTTCCGGGAACCCGATTTTTTCAGCCGTTTCAACCGCAGCGAGAGTGCGGGGACCCGCACCTGGGTTAGCAAGACCGATGTCTTCATACGCAATGACCAGCAATCGTCGGGCAATGCTGGGCAGGTCGCCTGCTTCCACAAGCCTGCCTAAGTAATGGAGCGCTCCATTTACATCACTGCCCCTTATCGATTTTTGAAAAGCACTCAAAACGTCATAATGAGCATCGCCATCTTTATCGTGTGAAAAACTCTTCTTCTGTAAACATTCCTCTGCAATGTCGACATCAATGTGAATCATTCCGTCTTCATCAGGTGAAGTGGATAGGACAGCCAGCTCCAGTGCGTTCAGGGAGCTTCGCACATCCCCGAAACTGCTGCTTGCAAAGTGTTCGACTGCCTCCTCTGAAATTTCGAGGGAATAGTCGCCAAGGCCGCGCTCCTTATCTTCGATCGACCTGGATATAGCGGTTTTCATTTCTTCAACGGTAAGCGGCTTCAACTCGAAAATCTGGCATCTGCTTCTGATTGCAGGATTGATTGCATGATAAGGATTGCTCGTGGTTGCCCCAATCAAGGTGATCATCCCATTTTCTAAATAAGGCAGAAGAAAGTCCTGCTTTCCTTTATCTAGCCGATGGACTTCATCGAGCAGAAGGATCACCTTTCCTGACATCTTGGCTTCTTCGGCGACAATCTGTATATCTTTTTTATTATTTGTTACAGCGTTCAATGTCTTGAATCTATATTTCGTACTGCCGGCAATCGCACTGGCAATCGATGTTTTTCCTATCCCGGGAGGGCCGTATAAGATCATGGAAGAAAGCTGTTTTGCTTTTACCATTCTGTCAATGATTTTTCCTTCTCCTACTAAATGCTGCTGTCCGATGATCTCATCGATCGTCTTTGGCCTCATCTTGAAGGCAAGTGGTTTAATAGACATATATAATCTCTCCAAACTGATGTTCTCAGGGTACTTTTACTTTATCACAGGGCCAGTTTAGAAGGAAATGTTTCAATCTGAAGCCAGGGCAAACCATCCTTTTCACAGTACAGTGACGATTATGCTATAATGACAAAGGTTAATACTGATAAAAACATCATTCAATAATGACGAATAACTCATATAATCAAGTTTAATATAAGAACTTAAGAGGTGCTGGAAAATGAAGATATCTACTAAAGGCCGTTATGGTTTAACGATTATGATTGAATTGGCTAAACGTCACGGTGAGGGGCCGACTTCCCTCAAAACAATTGCTCAACAGCATGAGCTATCCGAACATTATCTGGAGCAGCTGGTCGCTCCGCTTCGAAATGGAGGACTGGTCCGCAGCATCCGGGGAGCTTACGGAGGATATGTGCTTGGACATGAACCTTCCGAGATTACTGCCGGGGATATCATCCGTATTCTCGAGGGTCCGATCAGTCCCGTTGAAGGAATCGAAGATGAGGAGCCAGCGAAGCGGGAGTTATGGATCCGAATTCGAGACGCAGTGAAAGATGTATTGGATAATACGACGATTGAAGATTTAGCCAGTCATACTGATGATGGTGGATCCGATGCTTATATGTTTTATATCTAGGAGGGTTGCAGGATGGAGAGAATTTATATGGATCATGCCGCCACGTCCCCTATGAATCCAGATGTAATAGAAGAAATGACTTCCGTGATGAAAGAGACATTCGGCAATCCATCAAGCATTCATTCTTTTGGTCGTTCGGCTCGTCACCATGTCGACCTGGCCCGTTCAATTATTGCCGGAGGAATCAAGGCGGATTATAATGATATCATATTTACAAGCGGTGGGACGGAAGCTGATAATTTAGCTTTGATCGGTACGGCATATGCCAATAAATCCAAAGGGAACCATATTATCACCACACAAATTGAGCATCATGCAGTTCTTCATGCATGTAAGTACCTAGAAGAACAAGGATTTGAGGTAACGTACCTGCCTGTGGATGAAACAGGCAGGATCTCCCCGCATGATGTAGAACGTGCAATGCGAGAGGACACTATTTTGGTCACGATTATGTACGGTAATAATGAGGTCGGTACAATCCAGCCCATCAAAGAGATTGGACAGGTTTTAAAAAAGCACACTGCATATTTTCATACAGATGCTGTTCAGGCATTTGGGATAATGGATATCGACGTGGCCGATCTCGGAGTGGATATGATGTCTGTTTCAGGTCATAAAATTAACGGACCTAAAGGCGCAGGTTTCCTATACTGCCATAAGAACGTGAACCTTCAGCCCGGTTCTTATGGCGGGGAGCAGGAACGAAAGAGGCGTGCAGGTACAGAAAATGTTCCCGCCATTGCAGGGTTGGGGAAAGCAGTGGAGCTTGCTCAAAGTTCCTGGAAGGATAAACATGTAGTGTACGAGGGTTTCAAGCGTTTATTTAGAAAAACGCTTATAGATAAAGAGGTTGATTTTGATGAAAACGGATCTCTTGAGTACGGATTACCCCATGTGCTAAACTTAAGCTTTCCCGGCACAGATGTGGAATCGATGCTGATGAATTTGGATATGTCGGGCATCGCCGTTTCAAGCGGATCAGCCTGTACGGCGGGGTCGATCGAACCCTCGCATGTATTGGTTGCCATGTTTGGCAGGAACTCCGAAAGAACAAAGAATTCAATCCGATTCAGTTTCGGTCTGGGAAATACAGAAGCAGAGATTGTGCAGACTGCAAATGAAGTTGCCAACGTGGTTAAACGACTAGTGTCTTAAGCACCGTAAATATAGATAACGAAAGGAATAAGGAGGTGGCGTAAAATGATAAAGGAGCCTAAGGATACGAGAGTGGTCGTCGGGATGTCTGGCGGAGTGGATTCATCTGTAGCGGCTCTGCTATTGAAGCAGCAGGGCTATGAAGTGATCGGGATATTCATGAAAAACTGGGATGATACAGATGAAAATGGGGTATGTACAGCGACGGAAGACTATAACGATGTCATTCGCGTATGCAACCAAATCGGAATACCCTATTACGCTGTGAATTTTGAGAAACAATATTGGGATAAGGTATTCACTTATTTCCTTGATGAATACAAAGCTGGCAGGACGCCGAATCCAGATGTCATGTGCAACAAAGAAATCAAATTTAAAGCATTCCTTGAGCATGCGATGAAACTGGGGGCCGATTATCTCGCAACCGGCCACTATGCCCAGGTCGAATACCGTGACGGGGAATATAAAATGCTCCGCGGGGTCGACAACAATAAGGATCAAACCTACTTCCTCAATCAATTGGGGCAGGAACAGCTTGAGAAAGTCATGTTCCCACTCGGTGGAATTGATAAGAAGCAGGTCCGTGAAATTGCAAAAGAAGCAGGTCTCGCAACTGCAGCAAAAAAAGACAGCACGGGAATCTGTTTTATCGGAGAAAGAAATTTCAAAGAATTCCTAGGCAACTACCTGCCTGCACAGCCCGGAAATATGGAAACGATGGACGGCGAAGTCATGGGCAGGCATGAAGGCTTGATGTATCATACGATCGGCCAGCGTCATGGACTTGGCATCGGTGGTGCAGGCGATCCATGGTTCGCCATAGGTAAAGATCTGGAACGAAATGTATTGTATGTCGGACAGGGATTTGAAAACCCTGCATTGTATTCAGATTCCATTATAGCTACGGACGTTCACTGGACCTCAAACAGGGAAAAACCGGCAGAATTAATATGCACAGCTAAATTCCGATACCGTCAGGCGGACAATTCCGTTAAGGTCATTCCACTTGAAGATGGTAAGGTAAAAGTGATATTCGATGAGCCGCTTCGTGCAGTGACCCCGGGTCAGGCAGTCGTGTTTTATATGGGCGATGAATGCCTGGGTGGAGGAACAATCGATACCATTTTTAAAGAAGATAAAAAATTGACATATGTCGGCTGAAGACAGCCGTCTTTGACTGAAGTATAAGGACTGAGAAGAAGCGAGTAAATGTCTCCTTCCTCACAGTCCTTTCTTTACGTTCTTTCCGCCTGTACACTGTGTGTTATACTGATTACACATATACTGGATTTTTTCAAGACTACATAATAGAGGTGCTTTAAAATGGATAAAAATTTAAAGGGAATCGAGTTATTACAAGAAGGTAAAATAGAGGATGCTGTCAAGCTGTTTACGGAAGCCATCGAAGAAAATCCGAAAGATCCTGTCGGATACATCAATTTCGGTAATGTGCTCATGTCAGTGGGGGACAGCGATAAAGCAAGATCATTCTTTGAGAGAGCGGTCACAGTGGATGAAAATGCAGCAGCAGCTTACTATTCACTCGGGAACTTGTACTTTAATGAAGGTGATTTTGACTCCGCGAAAGGTCAATTTGAAAAAGCGGTTCAAAAAGGGATGGAAAATGCTGATGTTTACTTCATGCTGGGGATAAGCCTCGTGAATCTGGAACAGCCGAAGTTTGCCATTCCTTACCTTCAGCGCAGTGTGGAGCTGAATGAAGAGGACATAGAAGCCCGCTTTCAATTAGGATTGAGTCTTGCTCAAGCAGGAGCATACGAAGAATCAATCGAGCAGTTATCCATAGTTGTACATCAAGATCCTGAACATGCGGATGCATATTATAATTTAGGTGTTGCTTATGCAGGTCATAAAGATGATGCGGATAAAGCGTTGGAGTATTTTAATAAAGCAGTCGAAATTCAGCCGGATCATATGCTTGCTGGATATGGAATCAAGATGATCGAGAAATTGAAGAACGAAAAGAGTGAATAGTTAGGGGGTCCACAAGCCTTGAGCCAGCAAGATTCAATGAAGCTTTTTGGAGATGAAGAAATTTATATCAAGGGCAGGCATCTTGTGACGATTTTTCATAATGAAGAAAATCTGTATAACGTCGTCAGGATCAGGGTGGATGAAACGAATCATGCCTATGAAGAAAAAGAAGCGGTCATCACTGGGCACTTTCCCCGTATTCATGAAGAAGAAACATATGTGTTTTACGGTCGCTTCCAGGAGCATCCGAAATTTGGCATGCAATTCCATGCAAACCATTTCAAGAAAGAAATACCGCAAACCACCCAAGGCGTTGTCCATTATCTTTCAAGTGACTTATTTAAAGGGATCGGTAAGAAAACGGCAGAAAAGATTGTCGAGCATATTGGTGAGAATGCTATTTCTAAAATTCTTGAAAATCCAAGCGTATTGGATGAAGTACCTAAGCTTCCTCCTGATAAAGCGAAAAGCATTTATGATACTTTAGCTGAGCATCAGGGGTTGGAACGTGTGATGATTGTATTGAATGACTTGGGGTTCGGGCCGCAGATTTCCATGAAGATTTATCAGGCTTATAAAGATCAGGCACTGGAAATCATTCAGAATAATCCATATAAATTGGTGGAGGACATTGAAGGTGTCGGTTTTACGAGGGCTGATGAGCTCGGCTCGAAAATTGGAATTACCGGGAACCATCCTGACAGGATCAAGGCAGGGTGTCTTTATACACTGGAACAGGTATGTGTAAAGCAGGGGCATGTGTTCCTCGAAGCGGAAGAACTGATTGTGACGGTAAAAGAATTACTGGAAAAAAGCCAGCCTGAAAAGATTGAGTATACCGATATTTCCGGTCAATTGGTATCGCTGGAAGAGGAAAAGAAGGTGATCGGTGAAGGGTCAAAGGTGTATGTCCCTTCTCTATTTTTCTCTGAAAAAGGGATTGTGACGAGCATAGAGAATATATTGTCCCAAAAACAATATGAAGACCAATTCCCTCAATCTGAGTTCCTGCTTGCTTTGGGTGCTCTCGAGGACCGGCTCGGAGTCCAGTATGCACCGTCTCAAAAAGAAGCCATCGAAACAGCTCTGATGTCTCCCATGCTGCTGCTGACTGGGGGACCCGGTACTGGAAAGACGACTGTCATCAATGGGATCGTGGAACTCTTTGCAGATCTCCATGGTTGTTCGCTCGACCCGAAAGACTATAAAGATGAGCCTTTTCCTGTGCTGTTGACTGCCCCGACGGGAAGGGCGGCTAAGCGTATGACTGAATCGACGGGGCTTCCTGCGATGACCATTCACCGCTTGCTCGGCTGGAACGGTCAGGAAGGTTTTCAAAGTGATGAAGACCGGGCGATAGAAGGAAAGCTCCTGATCGTCGATGAGGTATCAATGGTGGATACATGGCTCGCACACCAATTGTTAAAGGCCCTTCCTGATGATATTCAAGTGATCTTTGTAGGAGATGAAGATCAGCTGCCTTCGGTGGGTCCTGGACAAGTATTGAAGGATCTCCTCCGGTCCAAGATTGTCCCGACAGTCAGACTGACGGACATATACCGGCAGGAAGAGGGCTCCTCAATCATCGAACTTGCACATCATATGAAAAAAGGACAAGTACCTTCAGATTTGACGAAGCAGCAGAAGGATCGCTCTTTCTTCCCTTGCCGGACGGATCAAATTGCCGAAGTTGTAAGGAAGGTAGTTGAAAACGCCAAGAAAAAGGGGTATACACCAAAGGATATTCAGGTTCTTGCACCGATGTACAGGGGGCCAGCCGGGATAGACAACCTGAATAAACTTCTGCAGGAAATCTTCAACAGCAATGATGGTACGAGAAAGGAAATCTCCTATGGGGACGTTCATTACCGCATCGGTGACAAAGTACTGCAGCTTGTGAACCAGCCTGAAAATAATGTGTTCAACGGGGATATCGGTGAAATCGTTTCGATATTCTATGCAAAAGAAAACACTGAAAAGCAGGATATGGTCATTGTCTCTTATGAAGGCAATGAAGTCACATATACACGACAGGATTTGACCCAGATCACTCTCGCCTATTGCTGCTCCATTCACAAATCACAGGGAAGTGAATTTCCCATCGTAATCTTGCCGGTTGTAAAAAGTTATTTTCGAATGCTGCGAAGAAACCTTCTGTACACCGCAATTACAAGGAGTAAACAATTTCTTATCCTATGTGGTGAATTTGATGCATTTAAGCTTGGGGTGCAGAGAGAAGATGATTTCCTGCGGAAAACCACCCTGAGTGAAAAGCTTTCGCTCATTATGGACGAAAGCGTCAATGACGGGGGAGAAAGAGAGGCTGCTGATAATACAGTCATAGAAGAAATGTTGATGAAAGAAGATCCGATGATAGGAATGGAAGGGATCACCCCTTATGATTTTATGGAAGTAGAATAATCTTTACTATTGAGGTTAACAGGTTTCTTTTGTTAACCTTTTTTTGATTTATATGTCAACCGAATTTAATTTTGTGTTGACATTAAGTCTCGGTGAACGATATTCTTAGTAGGAAATAACTTTTATTTTGGAGGAAAAGAGAAATGAACAAAAAACTGCGAACCATTGATTTGACCTTGGCTGGGATGTTTGTTGCACTTATGGCTGTAGGTGCAAACATCACATCTTTCGTACCATTCCTTGTTATCGGCGGAGTGCCCATCACTCTTCAAACTTTCTTCGCAATTTTGGCCGGAGTCATTCTAGGCAGTCGTATCGGCGCTATTTCCATGGGCGTCTATGCACTGGTCGGCTTAGTGGGAGTACCGGTATTCGCACGATTCGGAGCAGGGGTTTCCTCGATCGTCAGCCCGACATTCGGCTTTATCATTTCGTTTATATTCACCGCCTATATCACAGGTAAGATTGTCCAAAAGAATAAAGGATTGAAAACGTATGTTATAGCTGCATTGACCGGGATGGCAGTGAACTACATAGTCGGTACCAATTGGATGTATGCAGCTTATAAGCTTTGGGCTTCGGCTCCAGAAGGACTGACATACGGCCTTGTATGGTCATGGATGGTTGTCCCGCTTCCTAAAGATATCATTTTAGCAGGGTGTGCGGGAATATTGGCTCACCGGCTGGAAAAATCGGTTCTGTCAAAGAGTACATTCAAAAACGTAAATCGTGCTGCATAATTGGGGGGATATGTTGTGAAGAAGTCTTGGAAGAGTCTGGCACGGGAAGTTCTCGAGGGGAAAGAACTCAGCGACGGAGAAGCAATAGCCATTTTACAAAGCCCTGACGAAGAACTACTTGAGCTCCTGGACAGTGCCTATCATATCAGAAAGCATTATTATGGCAATAAAGTGAAACTGAATATGATCATAAATACCAAGTCAGGTCTTTGTCCCGAAAATTGCGGATACTGTTCCCAGTCGATCGTATCGAAAGCCCCGATCGAGAAATTTGCGATGGTCGATAAGGATTTGATGATAAAGGGAGCTGAAAAGGCACATCATTTAAACGCAGGGACCTATTGCATCGTTGCGAGCGGACGCGGGCCGACAAACAGAGATGTCGATAAAGTGGCAGCGGCTGTGAAAGAAATTAAAGAAAACTATAACATGAAGGTATGTGCCTGCCTCGGACTGTTAAATGAGGAGCAGGCACAGAGGCTGAAAGAAGCCGGAGTGGACCGGTACAATCATAATATAAATACGTCCGAAACTCACCATGGGCAAATAACCACCTCTCATTCATATAATGATCGTGTGAATACAGTTGAGATCGTTAAAGCTCAAGGTATTTCCCCTTGTTCCGGGATTATTGCAGGCATGAAAGAGAGCCATCAGGATGTAGTGGATATGTCGAGGAGCCTGAAAGTACTTGATGCAGATTCCATACCGGTTAATTTTCTACATGCCATTGATGGAACACCACTTGAGGGCACTAATGAACTCGATCCAAGATATTGTTTGAAAATATTGTGTTTGATGAGGTTTATCAACCCGACAAAGGAAATCAGGATCTCAGGGGGACGAGAAGTGAATCTCCGCAGTCTTCAGCCTCTCGGACTGTATCCGGCAAATTCAATCTTTGTAGGTGACTACCTGACAACCGCCGGTCAGCAGGAAACCGCCGATCACCAAATGCTCAAAGACCTTGGCTTCGAAATCGACTACACCAATGAAATCACAGCGGAAGATCTGGTAAATCAATAAATACCTGAACATCTTTATTTCATGAAAAGCGGAGGGAACTTAGGTTCTTCCGTTTTTTTTTGGTCGGAGCTTCTTCATACCATGATAGCTCTTTTAATACAGCTGATGATTTCCGTGCAAGATTTCGCTGCCCTCGGAAAGCAAGTGCCTGCTGCGTAATGAACGAACAACGTAATCCGTATGGCTGATTTTAGATGGGGAATAGATAAAGTAAAGTGAATATTTGAAGGGCTTGCTCCAATGGAAAAAGTATCTCCTCATGAAATAAGGAAAATGTCTCACACTAAATAAGAACGGTGTATGACAAATTATATCGTTCAGGTGTGTTTCTTATTGAGCAGGTATATTTTTCACTCTGAATGGACATGATGGTAGGGAATAATCACCGGTTTTGCTGGTGAAGTAGAGGTGAACCTTACGATGAAATGTCCAAACTGCCAGAGTAAAGATATAGGGAAGATCGGCATCAACCAGTATTATTGCTGGGGATGCTACATTGAACTTTCCTTGTCCAAAGGAGTCATTCATACTCATCAGGTGGAAGAAGATGGATCGTTAAGCTCTTTAGACGACTTGTTTGATGAGGAAGACCGCCAATTTATCTAGGGAGAGGTGTCTTTCTTGAACAAAACATTTGCATCGATTGTTGGTTTTGGAGCGGGAATCGCAGCGTCGATTTATTCTCAGCGATCAAATATGATGAATCAAAAACAAATGAAAAGACTTCGTAAACAAATGAAGAAAATGTTTTAAGACACATTCTTTGTATTTGACTGGCTCTCTATTCCGGGGAGCCGGTTTTTATTTTTATTGTATAAAAACCTCCCCCAATTTCTAACAATAAAGGGTAAGAAGGAGGGATGCCGGATGGAAACAAAAACATATGCAAAATGGCTGTACAGACTTTCAATAGGACTTTTATGCGCCGTTTTTCTGTAT
>NZ_JABMCR010000135.1 GCF_013179555.1 Bacillus haikouensis | reverse complement strand
ACGCTGCAGCCTGCGAATGCCAACTTGAAGAAATACATGGCGAGCAGCTGGACGGTTGCCTTGACCTATCAAGTGGTGGTGAAGCTGTCTTCTGTTCTCGAACGTTCCCTTGAAGAGGAAGCCAAGGAATTCAGTACTCTGGCAAAAGGAATTAAGGAAGACTTCAACAAATTTATTCTGCAGGATGACGTGATCCCCGGTTTTGTGTATATGGAAGAATCGGATAAAGTGGAATTCATGGTACACCCGACGGATACAAAAACAGGCATCCATTACCGTCTGCTGCCAATGAACCGCAGCATCATTTCAGAACTGTTCACACCGGAACAAGCAGCTTCTCACTATCAATTAGTGAAAGAACATTTATATTGTCCGGATGGTGTGAGGTTGATGAACCGTCCTGCCAAGTATGAAGGGGGAGTCAGCACGCATTTCAAACGGGCGGAACAGGCTGCCAACTTCGGGCGTGAAATCGGGCTCCAATATGTACATGCTCACATCCGCTATGTGGAAGCGATGGCGAAGCTCGGATATACGGATGAAGTGTGGAGAGGACTTGAAATCATCAACCCGGTGGGGCTGAGAGATGTCGTGCCAAATGCGGAAAGACGTCAAAGCAATGCTTATTTCAGCTCTTCCGACGGGAAGTTCAATACCCGTTATGAAGCGCAGGAACGCTTTGGGGAACTTCGTGAAGGGTCAGTCCCTGTAAAAGGCGGCTGGAGAATCTACTCCAGCGGACCGGGAATCTACATGAATCAGTTGATTTCAAATGCGCTTGGTATCCGTCAGGACGGAGAGGACCTGGTGATTGACCCGGTCCTGCCTGAAAACCTTGATGGTTTGGTATTTGACTTTATGTTCAATCACCGCACGGTAACATTCCGCTATCACCTTGGAAACAGTGACGCCAAGCGTGTTGAAATGAACGGCCGGGAAGCTGCTGTCACCGCCGTATCCAACCGCTATCGCCAAGGCGGGGTGAGAATCGCCAAACAAGAACTCGAGAAACTGCTTGGCGAAGGTCCCAATATAATTGACATCTATCTCTAAAAAAGTCGAGAAGAGACTGGAACGACAGTGTTTTAGTCGATGAGAAACCCGGACAAACATTCAAAAATCTTCTAAAAGGATACGAATGCGTCCGGGTTTTTTTATTGGTTCTGCTAGGACATCCGGCTTGTATTTAGCTTGATGTTCCAGATGATGCACGGAAATCAACAGCGGTATTGAAAGCTCATCTATGCTGGAATTGTTCGTCTTTAGTCCCCCCCCCTCTTCTTTCATACATCAAAGCAACATGGGACTGTTCACAGATTCCAGCCGGAAGTTTGATTCCCTTGATCACTAGGTTAAAATGAATGATAGTGACATTCAATTTATCGGGAGGGTGATCGTTTTGAATGCGATTCAGGATCATTTAAAGCAAGGGCTCGATATTGTGTTTATCGGGTTTAATCCCAGTATCAGGTCAGGGGAAACCGGTCATCATTATGCCAATCCTACTAATCGCTTCTGGAAAATCCTCTATCAATCGGGCTTGACGCCAAGGGTATATCGGACGGAGGAAGATGGAAGTCTGATAGAACTTGGGTATGGATTGACGAATATCGTAGAACGGCCGACCAGGGAGGCTTCAGATATAACGAAAGAAGAGTACCGGGAAGGCCGGGTTCTATTAAAAGAGAAACTTGAGACATACAGACCCCGAATCGCCTGCTTTGTCGGCAAGGGAGTCTATCAGCAGTTTTCCGGGAAGAAAAAGGTTCCGTGGGGCTGGCAGGGAGAATCGACGGTCGGCGGAGTCCGTGACTTTGTTGCACCTTCTTCAAGCGGGCTCGTTCGGATGAAAGTAGAGAACATCTCAGCTATTTATAGAGAGTTATTGGATGGGGGACGGCCAGTTTAAGGCGGTCCCCCGCTGCAATAATGGGCGATAGCGGAGATGGACGATTTATTTGATATTGATTGGTACAAGGGTTTATACATCGTGGTGAAGTTTTCATAGGATAGAGAGTAGTAAAGTTATTTTACTTTTACTAGTTTCATAGAGAAGGGAGGGAGAGATATGGGAGTTGGTGTAGTTTCCTGCCTTTTGGAATGGCTGCGTGCTGTGATTTGCCGGGTGCTTTCTTTAATCGTGAATGTGTTGAGTTGCATTAGAAATGGAGTATGTAATGCACCTGCTTAACGCAGCAGAATGATTAGGATTCTAATGACTATTAGGATCCTTCTTTTTATAGGTTTAAAACAGTCTATGTGAGGGAAGAAAAGGGAAAAGTTGAATGTTTCAGCTGAATACTTCAGATATATAGGTTGTGAAAAATGATGATCGACATGCTTAAGAAAATACCATCAGCTGTGAAACGATATGCAAAGATGACGAAACGGGAGAAATGGAATGAGCTTTATTCCAACTTATGGATGACTCCCATGATTTATGCAGTGCTCTCCCTCATCCTGGTCTTCATTACACTGTGGGCGGATTTAAAAATGAATGTATATAAAGGGATGCCTTCTTTCTTAATTGTCGATTATGGATTGACAAAAACAATTCTAAGTACATTGACGGCGGGGATTTTATCGCTGACCACCTTTACATTTTATGGGGTGCTGGGTGCATTGTCGACATTCTCGAGCCAGTTCTCCCCGAGAATCCTTAAGAATTTCATGATGAATGCAGTGACGCAGAGAACGCTTGGTATTTTTAGCGGCAGTTTTCTTTATGTGCTTTTTTGCTTGTTTTTCATCAATGAAGATACCGCTCAAGCATACAGTCTGATCCCAACGGCTGCCGTTCTGACAGCCATGATCACCATCAGTACCTTTGCTTTCTTCATCAATCATATCGTCACCTGGCTGCAAGTGACCAATTTAGCGGAGCAAATCAAACGTGAATCCGTTGATATTATTGAAAGTTCGCTCGTCAATGAACTGAAGCCGCACAAAGCAAAGAATCCGGATGAAATGCACACCCAGGTGCCGGGCGGAGAAGGGGAAATGCTGCAGGCAGAGAAATCGGGTTATCTGCAGAAAATCGACTTTGCAGAATTGATCGATGAAGCAGCGAGGGATAACCTGATCATCCGCTTGGATAATCGTATAGGCAGCTTTGTCTTCCGTTCGACTTCCATCTTCACATATTGGAACCCATCGCCTGACTATGAATTGGATGAAAATAAATATCTGCATATGTTTCAGGTCGGAAAAAACCAAACGGAGCTTCAGGACATTGAGTTCAGCATCAACAAATTTGTGGAAATCGCAATACGTGCGTTAGGGAATAATGATCCAAAGACGGCGACCAATATCATCTATCAAATTGGTGACCTGCTCATCCAACTTTCGGAAATGGAAGTATTTTCACCTTACCTGACAGATGAAAACGGGAATTTGCGCGTCATTCTGAAAAATTTAACATATGCCGACTATCTCTACCGCGGCTTTGCTTCGATCAGGCACTATGCAAACAAGGATGCCGTCATTACGGGTGAACTTCTTTATGTGTTAAATGCCATCGCCCAAGCCACCGATAAAAAAGATCACAGGGATATATGGAATTTTACCAAATACACAGCCACAGGCTTCGACCATAACCTTCTCTACGACTTAGACATGGATCGATTCAACCATATTTTGTGGGAAATAGCCGAAACCACAGGCAATACAGACAGTTATGAAAAGCTCATAACTGAAATGAAGAATTGATCACGTTGAAAAGGATACGAAATGAAAATGGACAGCAGGATGCCCCTGGCTGCCTATACGCTTCACGATCATAATGAATATAGCTGTTAAATAGGAAAGAAGCTAGCGTGAAACAGGAGGGGACAACTGTTGAGAAGATATATTGGCATTATGGTGGGGAATGGTGTGTTTAAAGGAATTCCGGCAGGAAGGACATCTTTTGAAAACCTGTCTTTTTATGATGAGGCAGGTGAAAAGTATGAGGTGACCCCCTGCTACTTTCGCTTTGAAGACATCAATCCAGGTGAGGAAATGGTGGAGGCTTATGTTAAGAGAGGCGGTGCATACCTCCTCCAATCAGTCCCCAAACCGGTGGTCATCCATAACAGGATATTTACCGGAAAACGGTCGGAAAGAAGAAAGATACGGAAATTAAAAGAAGAAGGGATTGTTTTCTTTAATGAGAACAACCGTTATAAAAAATTTAGAATCAATGACATTCTCGCGAAGGAGCATAAACTCCGGCCGCATCTTCCCCAAACGATGATGGCCAGTGAGGATAACGTGAAGATGATGATGGAAATGCATCGCGAATTAATATTGAAACCAAATAACGGATCACTGGGAAGCGGTATCGTCAAACTGACAAGGGATGATGAGAAGCAATGGGAGATCACCTATCGGGACAAAAAAACTCTGATCAAGGAACGGTTTTCATCCGGGTGGCCGCCTCTCCTTAAACAGCTCTCTTCAAGAAACCTTGTCATCATACAGGAAATGATCCCCCTTGCAAGAAGTAAAGGAAGAGTGTTCGATCTGAGGGTATCCGTGCAGAAAAATGAAAAAGGTGAATGGCAGGTATCCGGGATTGTCGGGAAAGTCGCTAAAAAAGACTGGTTTCTGACAAATGCTGCACGGGGGGGAAGGTGTCATACATTAACTGAATTATTGAAAGAGCTGCCGCATCTTCAGGAGAAGAAAGTGACTGCAGAGATTGAAATGCTGTCTCTATCAGCGGCAAGGCAGCTGGAAAAGTCGCTCCCGCATCTTGCTGATTTAGGGTTTGATATAGGGATTACAAATGAGGGTTTTCCAATGATCATAGAATGCAATTGCAGGGAACTGAGATATTCCTTCAGAAATGCAGGGTTGGATGAAGAGTGGAAACAAACACATTTCACACCGATTGGATATGCACGATTTTTGTTGGATTCAGGAAGATAGAATAAATTGACAGGGATTACCACTTTGGTTGCACCCTCTTGAAATTCTACAGACCCTTTACTCAACGAGGGTCTTTTCGTATGTAAAGATTTGGTTTCCGTTGTGTCACCCAGACCATTTTTAACATAAAAATAAGTACGCTGTCGGAATACTGGGCGTTCGTTTCGTTTGCCCAATAAAGGAATGGATGAGGATGAAGACAATCATTTTCCTTGGAACGAGGAGACACGGCACGAGCAGGGAAGCTCTGCAGATGGCAAAAGAGATGGCATACTGCACAGTATTGTTTACAGACCGCCGCGGACTCGGAAAGAAAACAAATGAGTTTCCCGAAGTGGATGAAATCATATACATGAAAGATATTTTTTTTAAGGAAGAATTGATGAGTGAAATTCAGGAGCTGCAGGCAGAGGGGAAAACGATCTGTGCGTGTATGAGTTTCATTGATCCTTATGTGTCATACGCTGAACGGATATCAGCGGAATTGGGGTTGATCCGCTCTTCTTCCTATGCCTTCCAAGCGGTGGAGAACAAGGCAGATGTACGTAATATACTGATTGGATTGGAATCGTCCCCAACGTTTTCTGTGTATGAAAAACAAATGAGCACTGCTGAGTTTGCAGCAAACTATAAGGGTGCCCTCCCTCTCATACTAAAGCCGTCTGAATCCAACGGGTCAAAGGATATCGTACTGGTCAAGACGGAATTAGAGATGGCTGATGGCTTGCGCTATTTGCAAAAGAAGTACCCGGACATCTCCATCTTGGCCGAAGAATATCTGGAAGGTACTCAATACTTAATTGAAGTGGTGGTATATAGGGGAACTGTATTTATCATCGGTATAATTGAACAGGAATGCAGCAGGTCATTTCTCATTACGGGGTATAAATACCCGGCTGAACTGTCCGATGTGCAGAAAATCACACTGAGGAGAGCCATTCATGACATCCTCTTCCATATTGGTCTTTCTAACGGCTCCTGCCATCTTGAAATGAGGAGTGTGGGAGGGAAATGGAAGCTAGTTGAAATCAATCCGCGGATGTCGGGGGGAGCGATGAACCGGCTGATCGAGGAAGGTACCGGTATCAATCTGGTGAGAGAAATCCTGAAGATGAAAGTGGGTGAAGCACCTCATCTTGAACCTTTTTATACTCAATGCACGTATGCAAAATATTTAACCGTGGATGTATTGGGCAGGCTTCTGCATGTATGCGGACAGGATCGTGCTCTGATTCTTGAAGGGGTGAAGTACGTATATGTGAAACCGAAAGAGGGGACTATTTTGTCTCCGCCCCGATCGATGGGGGACCGGTATGCATGCGTCATCACCTGTGCAGAAACAATCGAAAGGGCAAAGAGCATCGCCCATGAAGCGGCAAAAGAATTAAAGTTTTATATAGAGCCTCTTTAAGGGAGGAAAGGAGAAATACACCTGCAGCCACATGACAGCGGAAGGGGAGTGGTTCGTTTTTCTTACGACATTGCACACCAATCCTCTTGCTACCCATACACTAACTAAGTAGGAGATTGGGGGGAAGAGAGTCTTGGGAAGAGAAGGCGCAGCGCCGGGGAGCACATGTGTCCAGCTGGCTTTACAAGAATTGAAAAAGCTGCAGGACTTTATTAATGAAACCCACACTCCATACTTTGGAAAAGTGTTCTCAAAGCTCGTCGGCGTCGATACGATTCCGTTTCTACTGTATTCGGAGGATGGGAAACTTACATTCACCGGTATCGATCATCAAGATTCATGCGGGAAAACTGTGTATTTTCATACAAATTATTTCCGCATCGAAGAGCTGGATATGAATTCTGACTGCGCAACAATTTCTTTGCTCCGTCCTTTGGATATTGGCGGCGGGAATCCACATTCCTTCGGTGACACCTTACTTCTGAAAAAAACCGATTCATGCATTCAAGTTGATTTAAGTTGTGTATGCGCCATCCAGCTCATGGATATTGACTTATTAAAAAGGAAAATCATCATCGAACCCAAATGGTAAAGAAACGTGTTCACAGAAAATGGGCACGTTTTTTTCATTAAAAATGCCCGGTCCCGAGGTGCTTAACCTTGTTAAAGACCGGCATTATGGCGCTTTAGCGTATCGAGGGACGAGCAAGAGATTTTCTGTTATACTGGATAAGTAGTTTAAATATTTTGATTATTGCCGGCGGGGTGCACAGCAGGGAGCTTTGATTACATAGAATGAACCCTATCTGTTTTTTTAGCTTTGGTACACGTAAGTGTATAAAAAGATAAAGGGGTGCGGGTTGTGGAGAAATTTGCTGGTTTTCGAGTTCCACAGACGATTTTTTACGGTCGTCATTCTTTGGTGAATGTCGGAAGGGAGGCGGCACTGCGGGGAAAGAAGGTCCTGATTATCAGTGATAAAATCATGGATCGGCTTGGATATATCAGTGAATGCCGTCAATTATTACAGGAACAAGGCGTTTATAGTGCCGTCTATCTCGGAGTCATTTCAGAACCGACAGATCGTTATGTATCAGAATCACTGGATATGCTTAAGAAAGAAAATTGCGATGTGATCGTCTCGCTTGGGGGAGGAAGCTGCATCGATACTGCGAAGGCGATTGCCGTACTATCAACAAATGGGGGATTCATAGGGGATTATATGGGCAAAGGCAGAATTGCCGGTGTTAAGGCGATGCCCCATATCGCGATACCAACGACTGCCGGGACAGGTTCAGAAGCAACGGACGTGACGGTCATCACCAATACGTCCAATGACGTGAAGATGATGATCAAACAGCCTGAGTTCATGCCGGATGTCGCAATCGTCGATCCGGTGCTGACGATCTCTTCACCGAAAAGCGTGACGGCTGCAACAGGTGTGGATGCACTGAGTCATGCAGTGGAAGCCTATTTGTCCAGGAAATCGCATCCTATGACCGATACAATGGCATTGTCGGCAATGGAACTGATTGTGGATAATCTATTACTCTCCTATCATGAAGGGGAAAACCTGGATGCACGGGAGGCGATGAGTCTTGGAGCAATGCAGGCAGGCATGGCGTTCACGAATGCTTCTGTCTGCCTCGTGCATGGGATGTCCAGGCCGATCGGGGCTTTGTTCCACATCCCCCACGGCTACTCGAATGCGATGTTATTGCCTGCAGTACTGGAATTCAGCAAAGAAAAATGCGAAGACCGCCTGGCTGATTTAGGACGTATATTTGAAAAAGAAAACAGGCTCCTCACGAATGAGGAATACGCGGGGCTTGCCGTTTCTTCTGTGAAGAAACTCTGTAAGGAACTTGGCATCCCCAACCTTAAAGGATGGGGGATCGACAGTGAGGCTTTCACTAATGCCGTGAGCAAGATGACAGAAGATGCTTTCATGAGCGGCAGTCCCGCGAATAACCCAAAGGTGCCGACGAGGGAAGAACTCGAATCCCTTTACCATACCTGCTACGATTACCAGTTCTCGGCAGAGGAAAAGGTGAAGTAATTTGTGAGCAGTATGGCAGTCTCAGAAACCATAAGTGAAATCATATCATGAAAGGGGAAATCATTCATGGCAACAGCAACGACCAACACGTTGAAGAACTTTATCAATGGGAAATGGGTGGAAGCACAAACCGACCATTACCAATCAGTCCCGAATCCGGCTACAGGAGAAGAGCTCGCGCAGGTTCCGATTTCAACAAGTCAAGATGTGGACGCAGCAGCGGCAGCGGCTAAAGAAGCGTTTCAATTGTGGAGCAGGACACCGGTTCCGAAACGTGCACGCATCCTCTTTAAATATCAGCAGCTCCTCGTTGAAAACTGGGACGGGCTCGCGAAACTGATCACAGAAGAAAACGGAAAGAGTTTTAAAGAAGCCTACGGTGAAGTACAGCGCGGAATCGAATGCGTGGAGTTCGCGGCAGGTGCCCCAAGCCTGATGATGGGGAAACAGCTGCCGGACATCGCGACGAATATTGAATCAGGTATGTACCGCTATCCTGTGGGGGTTGTCGGAGGAATCACCCCGTTCAATTTCCCGATGATGGTACCGTGCTGGATGTTCCCGCTTGCGATTGCATGCGGTAACACCTTTGTCCTGAAACCATCCGAGCGGACACCGCTCCTTGCCAACCGGCTGGCCGATCTCTTCAAAGAGGCCGGTCTCCCGGATGGGGTGTTGAATGTGGTTCACGGTGCACATGAGGTCGTAAACAGCCTGCTTCAGCATAAAGACGTGCCGGCCATTTCGTTCGTAGGTTCACAGCCGGTTGCCGAATATGTGTATAAGACCGGTGCCGGTAACGGTAAACGGGTTCAGGCACTTGCCGGTGCGAAAAACCATTCCATCGTAATGCCGGATGCGGATCTTGATGCTGCCGTAAAAGAAATCATTGCTGCTGCGTACGGATCTGCCGGTGAACGCTGCATGGCGTGCTCGGTCGTTGTCGCCGTCGGGAATGTTGCCGACACCCTTATTCGGAAACTGAACGATCAGGCAGATGCTCTTAAAATCGGAAACGGCCTCGAGGAGGATGTTTTCCTCGGCCCTGTAATCCGTGATGATCATAAAAAGAAAACTGAAAGTTATATCGTGAGCGGTGTCGAAGAAGGGGCGTCACTGGTTCGCGATGGACGTAACGATGAAGCATACAAGGAAAACGGCTATTTCATCGGACCGACGATCTTTGATCACGTGACCTCCTCTATGAAAATCTGGAAAGATGAAATCTTCGCACCTGTATTATCGGTGGTAAGGGTCGAGACGCTGGAAGAGGCGATTAAGCTTACCAATGAATCAGACTTCGGGAACGGAGCCTGCCTGTTCACGAAAGACGGCAGCGATGTCCGCTACTTCCGGGAATTCATCGAAGTCGGCATGCTCGGCGTCAATATCGGCGTACCTGCCCCTATGGCGTTCTTCCCGTTCTCCGGCTGGAAAAACTCCTTCTATGGTGATCTGCATGCCAATGGATCAGACGGCGTTGAATTCTACACAAGGCGCAAAATGCTCACCGCCCGCTGGTAACCATGAAGGCAAACAAACGAATGCCAGTCCCGCGTAATTGCAGGACTGGCATTCACAATTTTCTTCTCATCTCCTTTGAAATGTGATAAGATAGTGATAACTTACAAGAAATGGAGGTTTTCCCTTTGATTTTAATCAGACTTCGATTCCGCGATTTGAACAGATAACTGAATATGTTCAAGGCTCTGCCTGTGTGCAGGGTAAATGGAATTGGTCTGCCTATTTTTAAGGGAAACTTCATTTAATCGTGATGGAGAAGAAGAGGGGGCGAAGGACTCCTCTTTTTTGTGTCTTAAAAAATAGAATTGAATAATGGACTTCACCCATTCCTGACGGTTCAATCCGGGTGGATACAGGTATCTTTGATTTTGGCCGGTCTACATGAAGCAGGGAACGCGGACCTCTATGATCCTCAGGGGATTTAAGTCTTCCTGGGACCGCCTGGCGCGCCAGTTCCATTTGCAAATCTACACAGGCAGCGGTCTGTGTTTTTTACTATTTTATTAGAATGGAAGTGAAGATTTTATGATGGAAGAACGTTTAAGAGCAATCGCGATAGGGGTTAATACGAAGGAGCAGGGTGAAGATTTTGAATACAGCATGCTTGAATTGAAAGGGTTGGCAGAGGCAAGGCATATCGATGTCGCAGCAGAAATGACTCAGAACCTGCCGCGCAGGAATCATGTGCATTATATCGGCAAAGGAAAGATCGAGGAGCTCTTGCCATTGATAGAAGAAATGGAAGCGGATGTCCTCATCGCGAATGATGAGCTTTCACCTTCACAGATCCGGGTGCTTGAAGAGAAACTCGATATTCGGGTAATGGACCGTACGATGCTGATCCTTGATATCTTCGCAGAAAGGGCGAAAACGAAAGAGGCGCAGCTTCAGGTAGAAGTCGCGCAGCTTCAATACATGCTGCCCCGTCTGGTCGGAAGACGTGAATCCCTCGGACGCCAAGGTGGAGGATCCGGACTGAAAAACAGGGGAGCGGGTGAAACGAAGCTCGAGCTCGACCGCCGTCGGATCGAAGACAATATCACTGCTTTGAACAAAGAGCTGGAAGCGCTGGTCGACCTTCGGAAAACACAGCGAAAGCAGCGTAAGAAGAGCGGGCTGCCGGTTGTGTCGCTGGTCGGATATACCAATGCAGGGAAGTCGACGACGATGAATGCATTGGTTGAACAATTCAATCCAGGTGAAAGCAAGCAGGTATTTGAAAAAGATATGCTGTTCGCTACACTGGATACGTCTGTAAGGAACATCTCGCTGCCGGATAACAAAGCATTTCTGCTTACAGATACTGTAGGTTTCGTCAACAAGCTGCCCCACCACCTCGTCAAGGCATTCCGTTCTACGCTTGAGGAAGTGGCTGAAGCAGATCTGATCATCCATGTCGTCGATTATTCAGATCCTCACTATGAAACTTTGATGAAGGTGACTGATGAAACGCTGGATGATATCGGAGTCGGGGACATTCCGGTCATCTATGCATTCAACAAGGCAGAACTGGTCGATGGAGATAGCGTCCCGAAAGTGGTGAACGACCGCATCTATTTGTCGGCAAAGGAACGAATCGGCATCAATGAGCTGATCGGCGCAATCAAAAGCCATGTGTTCAAGGACTTCAAAACGTGTCAACTGCTCATTCCATTCGATCAGGGCAAACTGATCTCGTATTTTAATGAACAGGCAAATGTGCTCGCTGCAGAATACGAAGAAAATGGAACAAAGCTGACAGTTGAATGTAAATATGCTGATTATGAAAAATACCAGCAGTATGTCGTTCGATAAATGAATAGAAATACGGGAAAGGGACTTTTTCAAGAAAGTCCTTTTTTC
>NZ_JABMCR010000134.1 GCF_013179555.1 Bacillus haikouensis | reverse complement strand
CGAATTGGAAGCATCCTATCCATGAAATAAAGCAAGACAGTAAGCTCGATTTCAGAGCTTACTGTGAGTTTACTGGTATTTATGCTGCAATGTTATTCCATATCTGTCTTGATAAATAATGTCCCATTACAAATTTACTCTTCCGTTTCCTCTGTCCGTACCACTAGCACATCACAATGTGCAGCGCGTGTGATATGTTCCGATACACTTCCAATCAGAAAACGTTCAACGGCATTCAAGCCGGTTGCGCCGCAGATGATCAGGTCTGCACCAATATTCTTATTCGCTTCTCTGGGGATGATCACTTTGGGAGAGCCATATTCCACATATGTTTGTACTTTGGTTACCCCCGCTTTGGCTGCTATTGCTTTGTACTCCTGGAGAAGTTCTTCCGCATAGCGGATCGCTCTTTCTCCAACAGTCCTGTCATATGATTCAATGGCGGCAAAAGAACGGGTATCAATGACATGAATCAGTGAAAGTGTTGCATCATTACGTTTTGCGATGGCGATCGCTTTTTTGAATGCCCATTCAGCTTCTCTGGATCCATCGACGGCTACCAATATGTTCTGATATTTTAAACTCATTGGTTATCCCCTCCTTACATCCATCATACTACATTTTTCCACTTATAGCTTATGTCAAAACATCGAATAATAAAATTGAATGATTAGTGAATAGGGGGATTTAAAATGATGAAAAAGGATCCGAAAGAGCAGTTCCAATATGATGAGCAAGGCAGTGAACAAGTGAGTCAGCAAATTATGAATTCCTACACAAGCGGTGTCATTGATACTGAGAATGGACACTACAACACTTATGAAGATCACGGTGAAAACCAACAGTAATCGCTTGAAAAAAGGCTGATCCAATTCTATAAGAGGATCAGCCTTTTCCTATCCAAGCTTGTTTTCAAGGGGAGTTGATTGTTGTCCTGGATGCAGGCGTCGTTTCGTTATCACGTATACTGCTGAAGTCAAAATGAAGGATGAAAATCCCGGAGAGAAGTCATCGGGAATTAACATATAAGCAATCATTCCGACAGGCAGCACCCATATAGCTTCTTTATTATAGGATGCAGTCCCATTCAAAAGTTTGTGCAAAGAATTTTCGGTCAGTCTGCCTTTTTTAACGAACAGATAATCGGCTGTCACAATCGCTGAAATCGGTATGATCAGAATGCCCAGGAATGAAATATAGCCCTCTGCATTAAGTACAAGTGAAGGGATACAGCTTAATAAGATGCCAGATGCCCCAAAGACAGCCGCGCTTTGAACCCGGGTCATCCGGGGTAAAGCATTCAGCAGGCTGTATCCCCCTGTATACGCATTACTAAGGTTAATCGATATCATGGACACCATCGCGCATGCTGAGATGATGAGTAAAAGAATAAGCGAAGAGGTAAGTTCACTTGCCATTACAAATGGATTCAGGTTACCAAATAAGCTTGCACTCAGTCCTCCTAATAAAGCGGTCATCATGAATCCGGCGACATTTCCACCGTAAAGCCCCCAAAAACCGTGGGCTCCGCTTTTGCTATAACGCGTGATATCGGAAGATGCGCTGACACCCGAGACGTATTGGACGAAAATAAGACTTGAATAAAAAAAGAAATCAGCTGCACCAGCATCCTTTTCACCATCGATCAGAGTGAAAACATTCTGGGCGGGCATATTAGTCACAAATAAATAAAGAATGGTAAATTGTCCCGCGACAAGAACCGGAATGAAGTACTTGGCCGCTTTCTTGACTGCATGAAATCCCACTAAAGCGAGCAAAGTCATAATAATCGCAAGACCAGCTGCGAGCGGGACAAACGGGAGGGTCACGCCTGTCAGTTTTTTCACCATCGACAAAAGGACGTATGTCCCGCCGATCGTTTGGACACTGAACCAGTAAAGAGACGTCAGTGACCGGACGGGAGAGGCGATATGCATGGACAGCTTCGTGCCGAGCAGGGTACGTTGAACATATTGTGCCGGCAGTCCGTACCTGGAACCCGGCAGTGACAGGAAAGATACATACAGAAAAGCCGCCATTGCCCCTAAAACTGTACATGTGAATGCCGCTGCAAATGAAAGTCCGCCCTCGAGCACCGCCAAAGCGGGTATCAGGAAATTGCCGGCATTGACCGAAAAGGCGAGTTGAATGATGAAATATTCTTTCCAGGATGTTGTCTTTTGGTCCGGGGAGACCTGCTCGAGACCAAGCCGTTCGATCATTGGTTGTTTATCCATGATAGTCTCCTTTTGTACGTTGATTTTCCGTTCTTTCAATTTTAAAGAATTTTTGCAAAAAAGCGAAGAAATAAACATTAATAATTTTACATGAAAAGAGAGAAATTTACTCGTATATTTGTTAAAATGTAAGTGCTTACAGAGAAGCGAAATTCTCTTAGCTATAAAATAGAAATAGTGTTATATTTATGAAGTGATGCTCAGCATGAGCAATAGTGGAATTTAGGAGGTAGGCATAAATGCGTATTGGTGTGCCAATGGAAATTAAAAACAATGAAAACCGTGTAGCGATGACTCCTGCAGGTGTTGTGAATCTCGTTCAATTCGGACATGAGGTTTACATTGAGGCTGGAGCAGGATTGGGTTCAGGTTTCACAGATGAAGATTATACTGCTGCAGGTGGACATATCGTAGGATCTGCATCAGAAGCATGGTCTATGGATATGGTCATGAAGGTAAAGGAACCTCTGCCCAGCGAATATACTTATTTCCGCGACGGTCTGATTTTATTTACATACTTACATCTTGCACCTGAGCCAGAACTTACTAAGGCTCTTATCGACAATAAAGTTGTAGCGATTGCTTACGAAACAGTTGAAGTGAATCGTGCGCTTCCACTGCTGACTCCTATGAGTGAAGTAGCAGGGCGCATGGCGACTCAAATCGGTGCTCAATTCCTCGAAAAGATCCATGGAGGAAAAGGAGTTCTTCTATCAGGAGTTCCTGGGGTGCGCCGCAGTAAAGTGACAATCATCGGAGGCGGGGTTGCTGGAACGAATGCTGCAAAAATGGCTGTTGGTTTAGGGGCTAACGTCACAATCCTTGATTTAAACCCTGACCGATTACGTCAGCTTGATGATATCTTTGGAAGTGATGTCACTACAATGATGTCAAATCCGCTTAATATTGAACAAGCTGTAAAAGAAGCAGATTTGGTTATCGGAGCAGTTCTTATTCCTGGAGCTAAAGCACCTAAGCTTGTAACAGAAGAAATGATCAAATCGATGACTCATGGATCGGTTGTAGTGGATATTGCGATTGACCAGGGCGGTATCTTTGAAACGACGGACCGCATCACGACCCATGATGATCCCACATATGAAAAGCATGGTGTCGTGCATTATGCCGTTGCCAATATGCCTGGTGCCGTTCCGCGCACATCCACGATTGCATTGACGAATGTAACCGTGCCTTATGCAATCCAGATTGCTACCAAAGGCTACAAGAAAGCATGCCTGGATAACGAAGCACTTCTAAAAGGAATCAATACCCTGAACGGATACGTAACATATCAAGCTGTTGCTGAAGCACACGGACTTGATTACTCAGATACAAGAACACAACTGGAACAACTTTAATACACCTAAGCCGGCCGCAGACAAAACTCTCTGGGCCGGCTTTTGTTTTTTCACTGTCAATCAACAGCTAGAACGTACCAAAAATTATATGTTTTTAGAAATACTCATTTAATTTATACTGTTTTTTCTGGATGGATAAACTTAATGATGGGCTGTTTGCTTTTAATACTACTTTAAAAGCCTAGAGTGGATTGGAGCGGAAGGCACTTGACTCCGACGGGAAATAGAGGAAAAGTCGAGACCCCACAGGCACGCCGAGGAGGCTCGACTTCCTCCCCGCGGAAAGCAAGTGCCTGCAGCGGAAAGGAACGGTCTAGGTTATTCAAACAACAATTCATTTAGTAGTTCAACTTTTAAAAACAGAAAAATAGGGTATATCAAACTATATACAATAATAGATCATGCAGGAGGAGATACAATGAAGATTTCATATCATGGACACTCGGTAGTTAAAATTGAAACGGATGGGAAAACAATATTAATCGACCCCTTCATTACAGGAAACGAACTGACAGACCTTAAGGTTGAGGAAGAAAAGCCGGACGTGATCATCCTGACACACGGTCATAATGATCACGTGGGGGATACGGTGGAACTGGCCAAGAAGAATGATTCACTTGTGATCGCTAATCATGAACTGGCGACATATCTCAGCTGGAAACTTGTCAAAACACATCCCATGCATATAGGCGGAGCGTACGAATTTGATTTCGGAAAAGTAAAGTTGACACAGGCATTTCACGGATCAGGACTCATGACGGATGGAAATGAAATCATCTATATGGGTATGCCTGCAGGACTGCTGTTGTTCATCGAAGGGAAAACGATTTACCATGCAGGGGATACAGGATTATTTTCGGATATGAAGCTGATTGGTGAACGTCATCCGATAGACCTCGCATTCCTGCCGATCGGTGATAACTTCACGATGGGACCGGAAGATGCGGCAGAAGCAGCCCGATTCCTGAAACCGAAGAAAGTCGTTCCGATTCACTACAATACATTCCCGCCGATCAAGCAGGATCCGCATAAATTTGTCGACATGCTGGACGTCTGTCCCGGACAGGTCATGTCAGCGGGCGAATCAATCGAATACTAAACGCGGGGAGAGTGACGCACAGAAGTGGTTGAGACCATGCGTCACTCTCTTTTTTCAGTTTTTACACAATATCTTGTCCTTATCGGCATATATATGAAACAAGTTTATGAGAGGAGGAATCATATGAAAAAACAACGCTATATCCTTTGTCTGTTAATAACGGGTGTTTTACTATACTATGCAGCTCCCCGATTATCAATCGAAGCCGGGGGGCTGGAAGGAATATTCGCGATCAGCTGGATCGTCCTGGCAACATTTGTGATCGCAGGCAACCTCGCTGCACTTCTTTTCAGCCCTTTAAATGCCTCTAAAAGGAGCAGGGAAAAGGTTGCGGTACCGAGGAAAAAAAGAATTCGTTCGGTTGGATGACGGGCAAGCTGGCGAAGAATCTTTTCATTTTTTCTGGTTCAGCTGTTGATTGGGGCGGAAGACGAAGACTTCTGAGGGAGAAGCGAGGCAGGCGGGGCCCCGCAGGAGCTATAGCGGCGAGGCTCACCGCCCGCCCGCGGAAAGCGACGTCTTCCACGGAAATCAACAGAGGCATTTAGGGGAAAAAAGTGAACAGTCGTCAATCCCCGGATAAAATTGAAACCCCAAGCTTTTCACATTATAATGAAACTATTAAGCAGGACGCATACAAGAAGGGTGAAAAGCTTGGCAACCAAACATGAACAAATTTTAGAATACATAGATTCCCTCCCTGTCGGAGAAAAAATATCCGTCCGCCAAATCGCAAAAGCATTGAGTGTTAGTGAAGGAACAGCTTATCGGGCGATTAAAGATGCGGAAATAAAAGGCTATGTCAGTACCATCGAACGTGTCGGAACGATCCGGATCGAACAGAAGAAAAAAGAAAATATAGAAAAGCTGACATATGCCGAAGTGGTAAACATCATTGATGGACAAGTTCTCGGAGGCAGAACGGGTCTCCACAAGATGCTAAATAAATTTGTCATCGGGGCAATGAAACTCGAGGCGATGATGCGTTATACCGAAGCAGGCAACCTCCTGATTGTCGGAAATCGAACCAAAGCACATGAGCATGCGTTGAGAGCTGGAGCGGCTGTACTGATCACTGGTGGATTCGACGCAGACGATCACGTGAAAAAGCTTGCAGATGAACTTGAACTGCCTATCATCTCCACATCATACGATACCTTTACAGTAGCGGCGATGATCAACCGGGCGATTTATGATCAGCTCATCAAAAAAGAAATCGTCCTGGTCGAAGATATTTTGACGAAAGTGGACAATACCGCTTATTTATTTGTAAACGATACGCTTGAAGATTGGTATGAAAAAAATCAATATACCTTCCATAGCCGGTTTCCGGTTGTCGACCTGAATCTGAAAGTACATGGAATGGTGACCTCCAAAGATGTAATGGGTCAGGAAAAGTATATCGGAATCGATAAAATCATGACCAAACATCCGATCACGGTCAGTGCGAAGACAAGTGTTGCCTCAGCTGCTCATATGATGATTTGGGAAGGGATCGAAGTTCTGCCGGTAGTGAATGAACAGAACAAGCTTAAGGGGATCATTTCCAGACAGGATGTCCTGAAGGCTCTGCAAATGATTCAAAGACAGCCGCAGGTTGGAGAAACGATCGATGACTTAATCAGCAACGGGGTTGAAGCAGGCGAGAAAAAAGGAGACAAGGAAATCTATCATTTCGCGGTAACCCCTCAAATGACCACCGGTCTCGGCACGATGTCCTACGGGGTCTTCACCACTCTGATGACCGAAGCAGCCAACCGGGTATTGAAGCCATATAAAAAAGGTGACCTGGTTGTCGAGAACATGACCATTTACTTCATCAAGCCGGTTCAGATGGAAAGCATGCTTGAAATTCACCCGAAGGTCCTTGATGTCGGAAGAAAGTTCGGTAAGGTGGATGTCGAAGTATACAGTGAAGGGGTTCTTGTCGGGAAATCGCTTATGATCTGTCAATTGATCGACAGGCATTAGGCTATAAAAAAAGACTGAGATGAACATCCCAGTCTTCCAGGCAACCTTAATTGCCGTTCAATTCTTTTACTTCCCGTTCCGCATAAGGAAGTACATGCTTGTATAGCTTGTAGCCCGCCCAGCAGCTTCCCAAACCGATCAATATGAACAGGGCACCAACGATATACGTAACGGTACCAGGGAACAAGACGAGCTGATTGACGCCGAATAAAGCAACGAACAAGCCTAGAGCCATACTTGCCTTGGCAGACAGCCATTTCTTCTCCATAGGCCGGTTGCTTCTGACTTGTTTGACTTTATAGAAAATGTAGAAGGTAAAAGCTAGTGTAATAAAAAACGCGAGAAAATACATAATCATTGTCCTCCAGTGCTGGCTTTCTCGCTACTATTTTACAGGTAAGAGAACAGATTGCCAAATGAAAATTTCGTGAAGAAGGAGATACTTATGAAAGAGCAGATACTGGAATTAATCAAACAATACGACACCATCATCATCCACAGGCACGTCCGTCCCGATCCCGATGCATACGGTTCACAGGGAGGACTTGCCGAAATGTTGAAAGCTTCTTTTCCGGATAAAAACGTTTATGCTGTAGGTCTTGAGGAAGAAACTCTTCACTATCTTAACCGCCTGGATTCCATCGAAGATGAAGTTTTTGGTGGAGCGCTGATCATCGTCTGTGATACAGCCAACGAAGAACGCATCTGCGACAGACGCTACAAACTGGGGGATAAGCTGGTCAAAATAGACCATCATCCAAATGAAGATGCCTATGGTGACCATTTATGGATCGATACGACAGCCAGTTCCGTCAGTGAGATGATCTATGAATTCTATCAATTCGGAAAGGACAAAGGATTGGTACTTCCCGATCGTGCTGCCCGCCTCCTGTTTGCAGGCATCGTCGGTGACACGGGAAGATTCCTCTATCCGAGCACTACGCAGAAAACATTTGATATCGCTGGAGAATTGATCCGCTTGGAATTTGATAGAAATGACCTTTTCAATAAGATGTATGAGGTAGATCCTTCCGTGCTGAAGCTTCACGGTTACGTTCTTCAAAACTTTGTCATGGATGAGGATGGATGCGGGCAGATGATCATGTCCAGGGAGATCCTCGAACAGCATGGGGTGATCCCTTCGGAGGCATCACTGCTGGTGAGTACATTAGGAAACGTTAAAGGCATCAAGGCATGGGTATTCTTTATAGAAGAAGACGATCAGATTCGCGTACGCCTTCGTTCGAAAGGACCTGTCATCAATACGATAGCCAAAAAATACAACGGCGGCGGCCATCCGCTGGCGGCAGGGGCTTCGATTTATTCCTGGGAAGAGAAAGAGGAAGTGCTGCGGGACCTGCGTCAGGTTTGCAGGGAGTACTAAGTTAATCATTGAAAGCTCCCATTTTTTTGTGGGAGCTTTTCTTTAGTCTTCATACTCAAGTTCCAATGTGATTTGCGTGGTGGTCCAGAAATACATCTCCCGCACTTTAAACGTGAAGTTTTTCTCATTCAATTTCACGGTTTTATTTTCGATGATTTTCTTGATGAGATCCCGATTTCCATAGACGGATTCCAGGTCTTTATTGAGCAGGCTTCTCAGATCCTCGCTTAGCCTGTCCTCGGTTTCGTGAATGCTCAGCAGTTCAACCTTTGTTTTTGTAGGGTTCGATATTTTTATCTTTACTTCCTGTATGGTCAGCTGGTCTTCATTTTTTTCATTGAGCTGTTTGTACTCCTCCTGCAAGTAGGTGAGGGTGTTTTTATATTTACTGATTTCATTTTTCTGTTCTTCAATCAGCTTGGTTTGATTCTCGTGCATCACTCCGAACATGTAAATAAAGATCATCCAGCTGATGATGCCGCCTACGACCATTCCCGAAAAGAAACGCTGCCAGGAAGGAAGCCGGTAAAAAGGAGGGATTCTCATGATGGAAAGTGCTCCTGGGTAAGCCATGATATGATCATCGCTCCTGTATTTGCCCCGCCTAATGCAGAAAGTATCAAAAGAAACTGTTTGAATAACTCTTTTGTCTCGCCATTGAGGAATCCTTTTTCAAAGCTGTATACTGTATCAAATGTTCCCCCTATGGCCGCGATGATAGCCCAGATGCGGAGAAAATCAGATAATCGTCTCATTTCGATAAATAACGGTTGTCCCATCGCGAAGGAAGCGAATCCGCCCAATAATGATCCCCCCAGTAAAACACCCAGTGCGATAAAGAAACTTTTAATCAATTCAGGAAAAAAGGCTTCCGCCATTTCATCATCTCCATCTCAAGTCTGTCCATTTCTTCACTTACGATAACTATATGGGTTTCGATGACGGGATATGAGGGAGAACATATTTTCTTTTTTTAGTTTTCTTACCTATAATGAAAGTATATTTAAACTTAAAGGGTGTGCATAATATGTCGTTTGTTCATTTACAAGTAGCAAGCGCTTATAGTTTACTTTCCAGCACAATCTCCATAAATGGACTTGTACATAAAGCGAAAGAGTTAGGTTATAAAGCCTTGGCGTTGACGGATAGAAATATGATGTATGCTGCCATTCCTTTTTATAAGGCGTGTATGAAGGAGGGCATCAAGCCGATCATTGGTTTGACGGCTGATGTCGCGGTCAATGATGAACGTTCCTTCCCTTTGGTTCTTTTATGCAGGAATAATAGGGGATATCAGAATCTATTGAAGATATCGAGCGCGATCGGAGCCAAATCCTCGAACGGGATTCCCCTCAAATGGCTTAATTCCTACAGTGAGGGCTTGATTGCCATCACTCCTGGCCCCCGGGGAGAGATTGAAACCCATCTATTAAATAACGAAGTAGATAAGGCGAAGGAAGCCATCCATACGTATCAACATATGTTTGGACTGGATTCATTTTACATAAGTCTGCAAAAACACGGTTTGAAAGCAGAAGAATCATTCATTCCCCTTCTTAAAAAAACTGCCGGGGAAACTTCTGTGAAAATGGTCGCGGCAAATAATGTTCAGTATTTGGACCAGGAAGATCATTTTGCACATGAATGCATGAATGCGATCAGGGATGGAGTCAAACTTTCAGAAGATGACCGGGTCGTACTGGAGACGCAAGAGTACTATTTCAAGTCGAAAGAGCAAATGGTCGAGCTTTTTCCGGAAGAGGTGGAAGAGCTTCAAAATACTTTGAAGATTGCGGACGAATGTACCGTGCGGCTCCCATTTCATCAACAGCTTCTTCCGAAATATCCTCTGCCCGAAGGAGTAAGCGCTCAGCACGAATTGACACATTTATGTGAAAAAGGGTTAAGTGAAAAGCTTGAAGCAGTTACCCCTGAGTATCTCGAACGTCTGGATTATGAACTCGAAGTCATCGGGAGGATGGGGTTCAGTGATTACTTCCTCATCGTCTGGGACTTTATGAAGTTTGCAAGGGAAAGAGATATCCTGACGGGGCCGGGAAGGGGTTCTGCAGCCGGGTCACTCGTTTCCTATGCCCTCAGTATCACCGATGTAGATCCGATCAAGCATCAATTATTGTTTGAGCGTTTCCTCAATCCGGAAAGGGTTTCAATGCCGGATATTGATATCGACTTTCCGGATCACCGCAGGGATGAAGTGATTGAGTATGTGGAAGGGAAATATGGATCTCTCCATGTTGCTCAAATCATCACATTCGGTACGTTTGCGGCCAAGGCCGCACTGAGAGATACGGGAAGGGTCTTCGGCTTGAATATGAAAGAGCAGGAGCAGCTATCGAAGCTGGTGCCGAATCAACTGGGCATTACATTGAAAGAAGCTTTCAACAAATCAAAAGGATTGCGAGAGTTCATAGAGAATAATGAATTATATAGAAGGCTATTCGATACAGCACTAAAGCTGGAAGGACTTCCGCGGCATACTTCGACCCATGCTGCCGGTGTTGTGATCAGCGGGGACCCCTTAGTGCAGTGGATCCCGATACAGGGAAGTGCTTCCGGAATCCACCTTACCCAATATTCGATGGATATCCTCGAAGAAATAGGATTGTTAAAGATGGACTTTCTCGGCCTGAGAAACTTAAGTATTTTAGAGAGAATCGTAACGAACATCAGGAGAGGAAGAAATAAACGATTTTCCCTCAAAAGCATACCGCAAAATGACCGAAAGACCTTCGAGCTGCTGAGCAGCGGCCAGACCAATGGCATTTTTCAGCTGGAATCAGAGGGGATGCGCAATGTCTTGACGAGACTGAGGCCTTCTGCTTTTGAAGATATCGTAGCTGTCAATGCCCTCTACAGACCTGGACCTATGGAAAACATCCCAGCCTATATCAATAGGAAGCATGGGATGGAAAGCGTAGAGTATCCCCATCCTGAATTGAGGCCGATCCTGGAAATGACATACGGAGTCATTGTCTATCAGGAGCAGATCATGCAAATCGCTTCAAGAATGGCAGGGTTCTCCCTTGGCGAAGCCGATTTGTTAAGGAGAGCAGTTTCGAAAAAGAAAAAAGATGTGCTCGATCAAGAGAGGGAGCATTTTGTAAAAGGGTCGATTCAAAAAGGCTATACTACAGAAGTGGCGAATGGCATCTATGATCTGATCGTCCGGTTTGCGGATTATGGTTTCAACAGGTCCCATGCGGTAGCATACAGTATGATTGCTTATCAGCTGGCCTACTTAAAGGCCAATTATCCGGCATACTTCTTATCTGCGCTTCTCACATCGGTAGTTGGAAATGAAACAAAAATCTCTCAGTATATCCGGGAAGCGAAGCAATATGATATTCAGATTCTGCCCCCTTCAGTCAATAGCAGTCAATTTGTTTTTTCAGTAGAAGGGAAGGATAAGATCCGCTACAGCTTAGGTGCAATCAAAGGAATCGGGGCACAGGCCCTAAAAGAAATCATCACTGTAAGAAATGACAAGCCTTTTGATGATTTGTTTGATTTCTGTATGCGGGTTTCATCGAAAATCATTAACCGAAAGATTTTAGAGAATCTGGTTTTGGCAGGTGCCTTTGATGAATTCAATATCGATCGTGCGACTCTGCTCTCAAGTCTGGATGTTGCACTTCAGCACGCAGAGCTCGTCAATCCAGAAGATGATCACGATTTGTTTGGTGAAGA
>NZ_JABMCR010000133.1 GCF_013179555.1 Bacillus haikouensis | reverse complement strand
CTACTAAGCCATTTGTTTTCACACACTGCCAACATCATACCATATCTTTTTATTAATAGGTAAGTACAAAACCCGTTGAAAACCTTTAACGGGAGAGACTCTTTATATACCGCTGTTACTTTCATGGAAGACTTCGCTTTTGCTGGTGGTTGGTGATACTCCTTGTCATTGCGTGGCATCTGTGGGGTCTCAAGGGGCCATCTTCCACTCCAAACAACAACTGTATCAGGCTATAACCCACTGCGAACTTTACTCGTTTGCCATTTCTGCCCTCTTCAAGCAATTTCATTGACCGATTCACAAAAAAAAGAGGCTGCACCTCAGATGGTGAGCCTCCTTTTCATATTATGTGCGATCTGTTTTGTCAGAATCGTCTTCAGTGATCGTATCTTTTGTATCTGCTTCGATCATGTTCTCTTCATTTTTCTTCTGGATGTTTACCTTTACGTCGCCTTTTGTCTCTTTGTCAGATTCATACGTGCGCTCTGGTAATGTACCGTGATCCACCAGATGCTTGATTTGAGCAGCATCGAGTGTTTCTATGTCCAGTAATGTTTTGGCTATGAGTTCAAGCTTGTCGCGATTCTCTGTAAGAATCTTCCTTGCACGTTCATAGCTTTCTTTGATCAGGCGCTGCATTTCGTTGTCAATATCCTGGGCGATGGCATCTGAATAGTTTTGTTCACTATTGATGTCACGGCCTAAGAATACCTGACCGCCTTGCTGGGAACCGAATTGAAGCGGTCCGAGCTTATCACTCATTCCGTATTCAGTGACCATTTTACGTGCAATTCCAGTTGCACGCTGGAAGTCGTTATGCGCGCCAGTCGATACTTCACCGAAGATGATTTCTTCAGCGACACGGCCACCGAGCAGGCCTGTGATTTTATCAAGAAGCTCTGGCTTCGTCATAAAGTAACGATCTTCCTTTGGAAGCATAACGGCATATCCGCCAGCCTGCCCGCGGGGAACGATGGTTACTTTATGTACCATATCCGCTTCATCAAGCACAACCCCGATTACAGTGTGACCCGCTTCATGGAATGCAACGATTTTACGTTCTTTCTCAGATATGACACGGCTCTTTTTGGCAGGTCCCGCGATGACACGGTCCGTTGCCTCATCGATATCGCGCATATCAATCTTCTTCTTATCTTCACGGGCGGCAACAAGTGCTGCCTCGTTCAGAAGGTTTTCTAAGTCCGCTCCTGAGAAACCTGGGGTTCTCATCGCGATTGCTTTCAGATCAACTGAATCATCAAGCGGTTTGTTGCGGGCATGTACTTGAAGTACAGCTTCACGACCGATTACATCCGGGCGGTCCACCGTGATTTGTCGATCAAAACGTCCTGGACGTAATAGTGCAGGGTCGAGAATATCCGGACGGTTTGTGGCAGCGACGATGATAATCCCTTCGTTCGCTCCGAAACCATCCATTTCAACGAGCAGCTGGTTAAGCGTCTGCTCACGTTCATCGTGGCCTCCGCCGAGACCTGCCCCACGCTGACGGCCCACCGCATCAATTTCATCAATGAAAATGATACAAGGTGCATTTTTCTTCGCATTTTCGAATAAATCACGAACTCGGGATGCCCCGACACCGACGAACATTTCGACGAAATCAGAACCACTTATTGAGAAGAATGGTACTCCTGCTTCTCCCGCTGCAGCTCGTGCAAGTAATGTTTTACCTGTTCCCGGAGGACCTACTAACAGCACCCCTTTAGGAATACGTGCACCTATTTCAGAGAATTTACGTGGATCCTTTAGGAATTCCACAACCTCTACAAGTTCCTGTTTCTCTTCATCCGCTCCTGCTACATCTTTAAAGCGAACCTTCTTCTTCTCTTCGCTATAAAGCTTCGCCTTACTTTTACCAAAGTTCATGACACGGCTGCCGCCGCCCTGCGCCTGGTTCAGTAAGAAGAAGAACAGAATGAAAATGATCACAAATGGAATGATCGTTGTAAAGAACGACACCCATCCGCTTGTCTCTTTGGCCTGTAATACGTTTACATCAATATCCTGCTCAGAAGCTACTGTATTGATTTGGTCCATTAACTTGCCATCGGTAGTAAGGACATAGGTTAAGAAGGATTCTCCTTCTTTAGCACCTTTTAACTCTCCTTTTACCTCATATACACCTCTTCCAGGCTGAATGGAGAATGATTCAACTTCTCCTTTTTCAAGCTGGTTGATGAAAGTACTGTATTCAATATTTTTGGTTGGCTCGTTGTTGTTACTAAAATAACTCACCACACCTATAATGACTAAAAAGACCAGTAAATAGAATATGGTGTTACGAAAGATCCGGTTCATCCCTTACCTCCTCCCACGGGTAAACAAACTAACTAAAATAGTATCATAGTAAATCATGGCATTACAACAAATAGGGCTTGATGTTTTGCAATAAACCAATTAGAATATTCCTCTTTAGATTACTCTTATTCCCCAGTTGTATACACTTCAGGTTTCAACACACCGATGTACGGCAGATTGCGGTATCTTTCCGCGAAATCAAGGCCATAACCGACGACAAATTCATCAGGGACGATGAACCCTACATAATCTGCCACGATATCTGCTTTTCGACCAGTCGGCTTATCTAAAAGAGTGACAATGCTGATTGACTTTGCTTTACGGTATCGGAACAGTTCAACTAAGTAGCTCAATGTCAAACCGCTGTCGATGATATCCTCGATGATCAGAATGTCACGGCCTTCAACTTTGGTATCCAAGTCTTTCACAATCTTCACTTCTCCGGAAGAAACAGTGGAATTCCCGTAACTTGAAACATCCATGAAATCCATTTCCATATGAGTATCCATACGTTTGCACAGATCAGCCATGAAAGGCATTGCTCCTTTCAATACGCCGATTGCCAAAGGAAATTTATCCTGGTATTCCTCTGTAAGCTGCGCCCCTAAATCTTTGATCTTTGCCTGTAGCTCTTCCTCTGAAATCAATACCTTTTCAATATCCTGATTTAACAATGTTCAACTGCCTCCTAGAAGATGATTGCTTTTAAATTGTAATACTAAACTATTTTCCCGGGCTTCCCCTGAATCGTAAATTGACTTCTTTATTCCGGGCACCCAAAGGATCTTGTCCTCCGAGTCGACGACAACCGGCCATTCTTCACGTAAATGGCGGGGAACTTTTTCGTCAATGAATAGCGATTTAATCTTCTTTGTTCCATCTAACCCTTTGATTTTCAATCGATCTCCGGTCTTCCTCGTACGTATGAATAACGGAAGCGCAACGTCTTCACGATCTATGTACACGCGGTCACCGTTACAGTCGTCAATATCCGGTAAAGAATCGTGGAGAACAAATTGAGAACCGCTTGGAAGTGTGAGGGTTTCATTGACCTTTAACTCATAACAAAAAGGGGCTTGACCAGACTCTAATTTCCCAAAGTGAAAATAACAGGTGTGATACGCCCTTGTTACACGGAGTCCCCCAGGTAAATCCAAGCTTGCATTAGGTGATTTTCCTTTTAATATACCCAATACACCATAAATATGTATAGTCGATAAAGAAGATGGTCTTTGTTTGTAAAGATAGTTTAATATTAGATTAATCCCTCTTCTTTGTAAAGGCTCAGCCATTGCAAGGAAGCCTTCAATTTTGAGCGCAGTGAAAACCTCTGTGTTATTCCATACCTTATTCAACTTTTCCCTCGTTAATTCCTCTAAAAACTCTTCATCTTCTGTTATTTCTTCACTAAATTGTTGAAATTGATGATGAACGAGCGGGTTTTCTTCTTTTAAAAAAGGAATGATGGTTCTCCGGAATCGGTTCCTTGTATAAAGATCCTTATCATTACTGGGATCTGAACGGGGAGAAAGATGGTGTTTCCTGCAATAGGCTTCAATCTCTGCCTTCGTGACAGGAAGAAACGGCCTGATGATCTGACCTGGAGGGAATTCACGCCTGTACGGGATCCCGGCCCGGGCTTTTCCGGCAGAACCTCTGGTCAGTTTCATCAGAATCGTTTCTATCTGATCATCCCCATGATGGCCCAATGCAAGTTTGTCTGCAGATACAGCATGCATGATTTCTTTGAGGAAATCATATCGAACGGAGCGCGCAACTTCCTGCAGGCTGCCTTTTTTATCTTCTATGATTTTCGAAACATTTATACTTTCCCCATAAAAGGGAATCTGCCGCTCCGCACAAAAATGCTTAACAAAAAGGAGCTCCTGATAAGATTCCTCTCCTCGAAACATATGATCGAGATGAGCAGCAATCACCTCGGCTCCCCATTCTTTCCTGTTCACATGTAGAAAATGAAGCAATGCCAATGAATCCGGACCACCGGAGACAGCTGTCACAATCCGGTCTCCAACTTCTATTAACTGATGGCGTTGAATGAAATCTTTTGTCGCATTTCCTAACATGTTCTCTTCCTCTTCCCCGGTCATTTTCCCTTATTGTATCAATTTCCCGGCAATGGTACTACCATTCTACATGAGCTCACCGTAGATATATAAGATATACAGCATCGAGACAATCATGATCACCATCACCGTCTCAAGGAAATGACTGGATTTCTTCCGTTTTTGCTGTTGTACTCTGCTCCGTTGTGAAGAATGCTGCCCCGGGGAAGGGGGAGGTGTCTTCTTTGCCCGGCTGGCGGCGCTCGCAGTGCTCCCGCCATGAGAGATACTCTGCAATAAATGATTTCTCATTTCATCTGCAGATCGGAAATTCCCTTCCAGCGCTTTTTCAATGGTAGACTGAAACTTGTTTAATTGATCTTTTGCTGAAATGGCCTTTTTCAATTGTTGTATATTCCCGTTTCCCGTCTTATTGAAACGCTGGGGATAGGCTAAATTGATTAAGATCATACCAACCGAAAAAAGATCATAGGTAGGTTCTGCTTTTCTGGAACCGCCAAGCCAGTATCCGCGGTCAAAAAACTCGGTGAACTCTTTTATCGCCCTGCCTTGAATGGTTGTTCCACCGACATCGATACAGCGTATCCTGTAGGGAGGGCCTGTGACAATAAGGTTTTCGGGTTTGAGGTCGCCGAACACCCAGCCTTCGTTATGAATCCGTTCCAGGTCCGAAAGAAGTTGTGCAATCAGCACCCCTGTCCATGCAGGTCCTTTCGATTGTACAAAACTTAATAGATTCACGCCCTGTATATATTCCATCGTATAAAAATGTATTTTCTGTCCTCTCGTCTCCCAATCGTCCACCTGATGCAGTTTAGGTCCAAGAGGGGTTCCCTGGACCTTTGAAAACGACTTTAATACATTGACTTCAGATGTGATGGAGACATTACTGTCACTCATCTTTAATGCCTGGTATCCGGACGCACCCTGCACAAGATATACCATTCCGTTGGCACCGTACCCCAACTCTTTCACAATCGTATAAATATGTTTATACCATTTCCCTCTTATTACAGTCCCTGGTGCAAAATTAAATGGTTTCTTCGAAGTATTGTTCATCATCGCCACGAGAGAGCAATCCCCTTAACGAACGTTTTTTCTTGAAGTAGGTCAATGCTTCTGAGATTGCCGGGCCTGTTGGAGTAATGCCGCCTGGAGACAACTTAGAGAAAATACTCGTAAGTGTTTCGAGCTTAGGCGTCCAATCCAGCAATTTTTCGACATCTTGTCGTTTCCCGGGAAATACAAATACCGAAAATTTATTATCTCCCATTCTAGCATTTAAGCTTAAAGAGAGGTCCAGCAAAGCTTCTTTGACTGTCGGAAGTTTATGTTTCATGCTTGCAGACGTATCGACAAGAATCAACACTTCCATGTCCACAGACTCTCCCAATTCATCTACCACTTCCATTACTTCCCCGCGTTGATCAGGAGGAAGTTCTTCCATCGAAGAGGATTTCCCGAGAATTTGCTTTAATTCATTATTCACTACCCCTTGCAACGTTTGAGTCATCGCTTTCCTCGTTACCATCTGGACGGTTTGGGAAAGCTGCTGGGCGTAGACGATTTGACTGACACCGCCCCCGGATAATGCAATTCCCTCAATTTCCTGCATTCCATTATCATCGATTACATCATTATCCATTACCCCGATGACGTTTACTGAGATTCCCTGTTCTTTGGCAAGGGCCGCCATCGCAATTGGATCTTCCCCTTGATTCGAGCATCCATCAGTTATTAATAGAATTTGACGAAGTGTACCTGTCTTCATCAGACTCCCCTCCTAATTCAAAAGATGTTATCATCTTCGCCGAACTAAGAGGGATTTATACTTCATTTCACTATTTTTATAGAAGTGCCCACCGCCCTTATGAGATCCGTTTCTTCTCTTTTTCTTGTGTTTTTTGTATAGGGATAGATGACCATTTTGGAATATTATGTTTGATTTTCGATACAACGATCGTCATGTCATCTTCAATGATTCCCGAACTTGAACGTATTACTTCCTCCATCAGGATATCCGCCACTTCCTGCGGTGCATCGGTTTCGAGTTCCTTCACTTTACGTTTCATCCATAAATCATAATTCTCCACATGCTTTGGTCCTTCAAATGCACCGTCACTCATCATGATTAGCAGATCACCCGCTTTTAACTGCTCGGATACGACATCCACGTCAAAATCGTGCTGCAGCATTCCCATCGGCAGATTGCTGGCTTCTATTTTCATCACTTTATCTCCGCGTTTAATAAAACTCGGGGTAGATCCGATTTTCAAGAATTTCGAGGAAGCATTTTGAAGATCGATCATGGCTAAATCAAGGGTTGAGAAAATTTCATCATTCGTCCTTAAAGAAAGGATCGAGTTCACCGACTTTATCGCTACCTCCTCTTCAATTCCCGATTCCAGAATTTTTTTAAGCAGTCTTAGTGTTTCATTGCTTTCATAATGGGCCCGCTCTCCGTTCCCCATTCCATCACTGATCGCGACTGCGTATTTTCCGGCACCCAGCTCAATCATCGAATAACTGTCCCCGGAAACAAGTCCCCCTCCTTTAGCGGCATGTGATACCCCGGTATCCACCACAAATTTCTTTGCCGACCTGAATGTCATCTGACAATATCCATTTGGAAATTGAGCACAATCCTCCTTATACACCACAATGTTTTCCCCGAGAATATCCGATAACATCGGAGCGATCAGTTTTTCTCCCTGGCCGTGGCCGCCGCAGTAAGGGATCATCATATCGATGTCCACATTCCCCTGTTCCAGATTATAAATTTCAATATTCTCAATCTCTATGCCAAACTCATTAATACTTGTAAGGATCTGATCCTCCTGAATATGATGATTTTCCCTTTCTCTTTGAATCTCCTTTGCGAAGTTGCCCATGACTTCCGAGACCCCCAGCAACTGATCCGCTACTAATTTCCTGCTCTCCTTCACTTGTTTTTTAAGCTTAAGGTTGGCCTGGTAAAATGTCAGTTCCTGATAAATCGTATCCTGCAGCTTTTTTTCTTTCGTACAATGCTTGTCAAGCTCCCTGTGAAGACGGGGGGACAGCGGGATTTTCCCTTGATCGAACTCATTCATCACATCTTTCATCAGATTATAGGTTTTATCAAAATTCCTTGACCAGCACTGATCCTTTTTAAAGCAGGTCTGACATGTCTTTTCTGTGACATTGCTCAAGAAATAATCAAATTCTTTATCTTCCTCCTCTTCGAAACGATCTTCTATTTGCTGAAAGCTGTTCGATAAAGCCTGAAAAACAGAAGAAAACTGTGTGACCCTGTTCGCAGTCACGTCCCTGACTCTTCTCATATATCCCTGCTGCTCCTGCTGGTATTCGGGGGTGCCGGGAATATGTTTGGCGATTTTAATCGCTAAGCTCTGCGGTGTCAGGAATAGCAAGAGGATCGCCACTCCCGATTCATAGAGAGTTTTGGTCAGAACTGTATCACTATCTCCGTACATTCCCATAAGCAGGGTAGCGATTAACAAACCGATTGCCGCTCCGAATTTCTTCCCTTCTTTCATTAATCCGCCCAGAAGACCAGAAAAAGCAAGCAAACTCATTTGAAAAAAGCTCGCGACATTTGCCAGGCTGAAGATCAGGCCAGTTACGACCCCTACTGTAGAGCCAATGGTAGCTCCGGCGACAAATGAAAATAGCAGAACCAAATATCTTGATAAAATATGTTCGATGGACAGGCTGTATACCGCCCAGCCGATTGTACCCGTCATAATTGAAGCAAGCAGAATGATCAGGCTGACCACTTCTTCTGTTTTAAGTGAACGCCTCCTGCGCTGTACGGTGACAAGCGGGACGCTCTGAATGAAAATGTAGGTTAATAGAAACGCGAGGCTCGCTTCGATCATGGCCATCACACCATTGTAAATTGTCAGGACCTGATCCTGCTGAATATAATTAAATGCAAGCTTGACTCCCACCACCGTAAATAATACATAAAACGCTACATATTTAAGTTCATTTTTATGATACTTTTGTGTTAAACGAAAGATTACTAGGAATATAATTGTGCTTGCAAACGTATAACTGATACTAGAGAAAGATAATGTGACCGCCCCGGCAAGCAGACCCAGAAGCGCAATCGGTGATTTTTCCCGCCGGACAAGATAGACAGATGCAAAGAACGGAAGTGCAAACGGAGTCAAATGCGATAAAATGAGCGCCCTTCCTAATAAAAATCCGATAATGAACAGCGCAATTCCCTTTTGGACAAACAGCCATTCCAATTTGGAATAAATCGACTTTATCCCTTTAGACAATTCCAGCTTGGTGTGCTCAATGTCTACATTTTGACCAGGTTCTATGGTTGTCTGATTGGCTTTACCCATGTAACAAACACTCCCCATTTACTTTTTTGTTAAGTATAAAGGGGACAAGCTTAAAAGTTTGTCAAAATGAGGGAATGAAGCCTAAGAATGTTTCGACGGCATTCTATTCATTCTATTATAATATTCAGAAAATTTTAAGTTTCGTCCTGTGTTTTTTTGTCAATTACCTTCTAAAAATCAGACGCAGACTGACATGAAGGAATTTTGACAAATTCTTTTATTATTTCTGTTGACAAGAATTTTGTTTCTATGTATCATAGATTTTGTGCTTAAAACACATATGGCGGTGTAGCTCAGCTGGCTAGAGCGTACGGTTCATACCCGTGAGGTCGGGGGTTCGATCCCCTCCGCCGCTACCATATTGCATGGCCCGTTGGTCAAGCGGTTAAGACACCGCCCTTTCACGGCGGTAACACGGGTTCGAATCCCGTACGGGTCATAACAGAAATGCGTAAGCGCCTTGGTCCGCCGCGACAAGCGTTGGAGGTCCAGCCTGTGAAGTTTGACTTCATTGGACGAACCGAAACGTCTCGAGGGACCAGGGCTGGACAAGAAAAAGACTATCCACTGGATAGTCTTTTTTATTGCTTCTTTTCGCATACTTTGATTTTCCACACAAGCAAATACCTGATATTGATTAATTGCTCGTGATCTCTTTTGATCTTATCCTTGAAAAGAGCACTTGAAAAGTGCTTTGTCAGACAATGGGATATGTTACAAAAACAACAATATTTTAAGAAACACCCTTATTATTACGCTTTTTCTTTATATAGTGCCTCTTCAATTTGTTTCTGATGGTGTTTGTCATGCCAAATGAAATCTTCAAAAAACTCGTTTAAAGTATAGTGGTGATCATCCACTTCAAACGACTGCACCAGCCGCTCCTCATTCAGAGACTCTATATAATGAAGGATCGACTTTCTTGTTTCAATACCTTCCTCGATTAACCGTTCTTTCTTCACCCCGTCATGAGCATATTTGGCAGCTTCCAGATTAAACGCATCGAATTCCGGGAATGAGGGAAGGACAACTCCATCAGAAAGGTTCGACAGCACTTTTTCAAAAATATACTCGTCCCATTTTACGATATGCGCAACATTTGCAGCAATCGACCATTTCCCTTCTTCCATTGGTGCGTACCATTTGGTTTCCTGTACACCCTTTAGCTCTTTCAGCCAAGAAATAAAATAGTCATGATGATTGATCATTTCTTCTTTGTTCATGTCATTTCCCCCATCTATGTATTTATAATCTGTATTCGATGAAAGGGAACGAATATCCTTTTTTATGTATGTTGATCTCCACCAGAAGCTTCGAACACGTTATCATACCGGGAACGCGGCGAAAAGCGAAATAAATTGAAAGTCAGCAAGCTTTCCAATACCGGATGATTTTATATTCTGGATTTTCATCCTTTACCATCAAACTCTTAAACAACTTCTTAGGATTAATATCAAATTGAGTGAAAAAAAATAGTTTAGTAACCTCGTTAACAACTTTATTATTATCGAAAATTTGTTTAAGGGTATTTTTATTATCAATACAAATTCCTTATAACTGAAAAGACTTTTATATTACGAAGTCACACCTCCTTATAATCAAAAAAATCATCAATCATTATTCACCTGCAAATAATCAAAAAAAGCACATTCATCAATGAATGTGCCTGTTCCTGTCTTACAACCTGCTATATTAGTTAATAGACAGCAAGTTAACCTCTTTTCGCTCCTCTTCCGCCACGTCGGGATTCTGTGTTCTTCTTTAAAGATGACAGACGATCTTCACTGTCTTTTAAAAAGCGTGCCATCTTTTGCTCGAAATTCTCCTTTGGACGTGTATCACTTGGTTTGTTGTTACGCGGACGCTGAGGGCGCTGTTGGCGCTGTGGGCGTTGTGGCTGGTCTTTGGCTTTTCGGATGGATAAACCGATCTTCCCGTCGTTTTCAACATTAATAACTTTTACTGTTACTTCGTCGCCAACTTTAAGGTGTTCATTGATATCCTTAACATAGTTGTCCGCAACCTCACTAATGTGCACTAAACCAGTCGAACCTTCCGATAACTCCACAAACGCTCCAAAATTTGTAATGCCTGTTACCTTACCCTGTAACTTGCTGCCTACTTCGATTGACATAAAAGAAATGCTCCTCCTTAAAATGATAAAAGATAAACCTTACTTTATATTATAGCCAATTAAAAAAAAGAGTGTCAATAAGACACCTCTTCTTCTTCCTTCTTTTTCTCCGGTTCCGGGATATTGAAAATTATTTCGCCATCATCGGATAAGAAATAATCACGGCGTGCAAGCTTGGCGATGTATTCGTCGTCGTTAAGCTTGACGATCTCTTCTTCCAAGGCACTTTGATGATCTTTCAGTTGTTCCATTTTATCTTCAAGCTGCGCTTTTTCTGTGCGTTTTTCTTCTAACATTTGGGCTCTGGAAATGAGAGTCGAGATCATGAATCCACTAATTGCCAGCACTAAAACGAAAAACAGGGACAATCTTCGAATCAAACGCTTTTTTCTCTTGGATGAAGACTTATGTATATGCTCTTGGTGGCGAACATATTCATTTTCCATAGGCGTTACGTTTTTTCTCATTCCCAAACCTCCTTTTTGACTAGAGCAGCGATAAGGTGAAATACCGCTATTTTTTATAGCGCTTTTTCACCTTATCTATGACTCTATATATTTTTTTGATATTGACCTCAATAATTCCTGCCATTTTATTATATAACTTCTCGACTCTTTTTGTAAGATGATTCGGCAATAAATTCCATATACTTTTAACAATCCACCAAACCGGACGGAATACGAGCATAATCGCCCATCTTACTATCGAATAGACCATCTTCAACAGGAAGGTTACGGTTTTCAAGAGACCCTTCGCAATAGAAAAAACCAGTGTAATCATTAGAATCACTAACCATTTTATCGGCGAATACACTAACTTCTTTACCATGGAAACCAGTAAATTATACAGCGATATGAAAAAATGAATCAGTTTTTCAAGCAAGTGA
>NZ_JABMCR010000132.1 GCF_013179555.1 Bacillus haikouensis | reverse complement strand
CTTAATATGACAGGACAGACGGAACAGCTGTTTGAAGACTGGAGACAGGGCTGGGATGAAATCGTAGCTGTACAGCTTCCGGATATTGAAGAGCTGCTGTTCGATGCAGAAGAATACACAGACAAATTCCGTTTTAATAAAACAAAAGAAACACTGTCCCGAATTGATGGGGTCCTTTCCGATACAGAAACAAAAATCGAAACGATTCTTCAAGAGCTGAATGGACTGGTTGGAAGTGAAGAAAAGAACCGGGAAGAAATCGAATTATTGCAAGAAGAATATCGGAGCAGCAAGAAGCAATTGCTCGCATACCGTCATACATATGGGCAGGCCGCTAAGAAAATAGAAGTTGTACTGGATACACTCGCAAAAGAAATTGAACAATTTAATGAACTGACGGATGGGGGGAACTATCTGGATGCACGTGAGATTGTTCTAAACATGAGTCAGGAAATGAAGGCAATCGCATACAAGATGGAGAGCATTCCTAAACTGACGACAGACTGCGAGAATATCCTCCCATCCCAGTTGTCTGAGCTTGAAGCGGGCTATGTTGAAATGAAGGAGCAGGGCTATATACTCGACCATGTTGAAGTGGATAAAGAAGTGAGCGTATTGAATGAGACGCTTGCCGGTTTTACAGAACGTCTTCAGTCCCTTGAAGTGGAAGAAGTGGAAGAAGGTTTACAGGAAATCAAGAGTAAGATTGAAATGCTCTATGATCTGCTGGAGAAAGAAGTACATGCAAGACACTTCGTCCATCAATATAAAGACGAAACGACAGAAGGATTGATCAAGGCAAAAGAAGAGAATGATGATATCCAGTATGAAGTGAATCTTGTGCAGCAGGGATACCACCTGCATGAGTCCGATTTGAAAGCACCACAGGAACTTCAGAAGAAAATCATTCAATTATCGAAACGCCATGAATTGATCATGAATAAAGTCGAAAGTAATCAGACTGCTTATACGGCTATGAGTGATGAGTTGAAGGAAATAAGAAGCGGGCTCGAAGCCCTGAATATGGAGCAGTCAGAATTTGCAGTGTTCCTGCAGAATTTAAGAAAAGATGAATTGACGACCCGGGAAAAAATCGCCGATCTCAAGAAAAAAGTCTCAGAAGCAAGCCGGATGATCTCAAAAAGCAATGTACCTGGTCTGCCTGCGGATTATGATGATCTTCTGAATGAAGTGCACCGGAAGATTGAGCAAGTGAATGCAAGCCTGACAGAAAAACCTTTGAACATGAAATTCATCCAGGAAACGCTGTTAGAAGCTTCCGATACAGTCGATCACTTCTTTACTAAGACTCAGGAACTGATAGAAAATGTTTTGTTATCAGAAAAAACCATTCAATACGGCAATCGTTACAGAAGCAGGTATGACTCGGTCCGGGAAGGGCTGCAGGCGGCAGAAGAAGCCTTCAGACAGTATGACTACCGCAAAGCTTTGGAAGAAGCAGCCACCACGATCGAGAAGGTGGAGCCCGGCGCTCTGAAAAAAATTGAAAAGATGATCAATCTTGACGAACAAGATTAACTAAAAGGACCGGTGAAGAAGAGAAATCTTCTTCACCGGTCCTTTTCATTTTAAATTTCACTCACTTTCTTAGAATATCCCGCAAATTGTGCTATGATGAATCCGATGACAGCTCCGGCCAATGCGGGCACGATCCATCCGATACCCTCTGCATAGAAAGGAAGGAAACTTAAAGTCTCACTGATAGAAGTGACATTCATTCCAGCTGTCTTCAATCCGTCGATCACACTGATGATCCCTGTTGGAACCAATGCTCCTGCGTATACAAGTGAATATCCTTTAAACCAGTTATGCATGAAAGATAACATGATCAGTACAATCGCCAATGGATAAATGAAGATCAGCACAGGAAGTGATACGGCGATCAATTGCGTCAGCCCGATATTTGCAATCACCATACTGAATGCAGATAGGATGATGACCAGTTTTCCATATGAGATCGGAAGTATTTTGCTGAAGTATTGTGCACATGCAGACACTAGCCCGATGGAAGTGGTTAAGCATGCAAATGTGATGGCCAATGCAAGAATGATTGCTCCGGCAGAACCAAATAAATAGTCCGCTGATGCCGAGAGAATCGCTCCTCCGTTCGCCTTAACCCCAATTGATTCAGTACTTGTTGCACCTATATAGCTGAGAGATAAGTATACAAGGGCAAGACCGGCAGCAGCGATAAAGCCTGCAATGATGGTTACCTTTGTAATGTTTGCTTTACTGGTGATGCCGCGGCCTTTTATTGCATTAATCACTACAATCCCGAAGACTAATGCCGCGATGGTATCCATCGTTAAATATCCTTCAATGAACCCTTTGAAAAGTGCTCCATCCTGATACGCCGGATTGGGATCTCCCAGAGTCCCCATTGGGGTTACAATGCTCTTAACTGTTAAAACCGTCATGATGATAATCAGCGCAGGCGTTAATATCTTGCCGATACGGTCAACTAATTTTGATGGGTTCATCGCTAGCCATGCAGTGAAACCAAAGAAAATTATTGTATAAATGAGTAATGGAACTCCGTATTTAGCTGCATCTTCCGATAAAAAAGGAATTACACCTATTTCATAAGCTACTGTACCCGTTCTTGGTATTCCGAAAAAGGGACCGATTGCTAAATACATAATGACGGTAAAAATCAACCCGAATAAAGGATGTACCCGGCTAGCAAGTGACTGTAGATCGCCGCCGGACCTTGCTATCGCGATCACGCCAAGTAATGGAAGTCCGACTCCTGTAATTAAAAATCCGAAGATGCCTGTCCACACCTGGTCGCCTGCCTGTTGACCAAGAAATGGAGGGAAAATCATATTCCCGGCTCCGAGGAAAAGAGCAAACAGCATCAGTCCTATCGTTAAGATCCCCCCGGATGACAGCGCTTTCTCATTCATATATATACCTCCGTTTGTAATCGTTATCATAGGCAAAATTATCTTATCATATTCATGTAGAAAAATGTCGAATCACTAAATAGTCTTACTATTTAGTAAATTCAAATAGCTTATCTGTCATATCACCTACATGATTGTCGCAAATTTCATCAGAGTTATCAATGGTTATTTTTATAAAATATTAAAAATTTTAAAGATTTAATTGGAGAATCATTATTGTAATCATAGTATTGAATGCTTTTTTCTATTATCATTTGGGATGTTTTGATTTTGTGATAAAATTAGTGATTGGAAAGAACAAAAGAAGGTGTAAATGATGATCTATTTGGATAATGCAGCTACAACAAAGCCATATAAGGAAGCTTTGGATGCTTACATGAAAGTAAATGAAGTCTATTATGCCAACCCTTCCTCTCTCCATTCCTTTGGCGGGCGGGTGGAAAAATTAATCGGTCAGTCAAGGAAACAAATTGCCGGCCTCCTGAAAATCAAGGAAAAGGAAGTGTTTTTCACTTCCGGTGGAACTGAATCGAATAACCTTGCAATAAAAGGGACGGCATTACAATTCGGACAAAGAGGGAAGCATATCATTACCACCAAAGTTGAGCATCCTTCCGTGACTAATTCAATGAAGCAATTGGAATCCCTGGGTTACTCAATAACGTACATAGGGGTTGATCATTCTGGAAAAGTTGATCCCAAGAAAGTGGAAAATGCGATTCAGGATGATACGATTCTGGTTTCTGTCATGCACGTAAATAATGAAACAGGTGCGGTCCAGCCTGTCGGCGAGATTGGGTCGATCCTGAAAAGGCATTCCAAAATCCTTTTTCATGTGGATGGTGTCCAGGCTTGCGGGAAAATCCCGCTGTCCTTCCATGAACATTATATTGATTTATACAGTATTTCCGCTCATAAAATACACGGTCTTAAAGGTACAGGTATGCTCTTTGTAAGGGATGGAGTGGCCCTTTCACCGCTCCTGACAGGCGGTGAGCAGGAAGGAAATATCAGAAGCGGTACAGAAAATACAGGCGGAATTGTTTCATTTGCGAAGGCAATGAGGTTGTATTTTGATGAAAGTCATGAACATTTAAACAGCATGCGGGGCATAAGCAGTTATTTACGGAACGAACTGGTCGCTATGGAAGGTGTGACGGTTCACACTTCCATTGAAAGTGCACCTCATATCCTCAATTTTTCCATAAAAGATTTTAAGAGCGAGGTAGTGGTGCATGCACTTGATCGCCACCAGGTTTATGTCTCAACCACAAGCGCCTGTTCTTCAAAGAAAAGCAAGCCGAGTCCTACACTGCTGTCGATGGGAGTGGGAGAAGAGCTTGCAGACCGCGCGATCAGAATAAGTTTGTCCTTTCAAAATACAATGGAAGAAGCTGAAAAATTCATGCAGTTATTAAAGGATGAAACAGCCCAATTACAGAAAACAATGAGGAGATCACGATGAAATACAATCGAATACTAGTCAGATACGGTGAAATATCGACCAAAGGAAGAAACCGAAAAAAATTCACATCGAAGCTTAGAGAGAATATCGTAGAGGCATTAAAAGAGTTTCAGGGAGTATCCGTATCAGCAAGCCGGGACCGTCTGCATATCCTGCTTGGAGAGGAGAATGGAGAAGAGATCATTCCCCACCTTCAGAAAATCTTCGGAATCCAATCTTTCAGTCCGGTAGTCAAGGTGGAGAGGGATCTTCAAGAAATATGCAAAGCAGGAGTGGCATTGGTGCAAAAGAGCTTTGAACCAGGTAAAACGTTCAAGGTCTCAGCCCGGCGCGCAGATAAACATTTCCCGCTGGAAACAAATGAAATTAATTTTGAAGTTGGTTCATACGTGTTAAGAAATACCGAAGGGTTGACTGTGGACGTCAAGAATCCTGATATTAAATTGAACGTAGAAGTAAGAAAAGAGGGCGTATATCTTTCTTCAGAAATCTATCCCGGTTCAACAGGGATGCCTGTGGGCGCCAGTGGAAAGGCGATGCTGATGCTTTCGGGCGGAATCGACAGTCCGGTTGCCGGCTATTTAACAATGAAGCGCGGGGTTGAAATCGAAGCCGTCCATTTTCACAGCCCGCCATTTACAAGCGACCGGGCAAAGCAAAAGGTCATCGATCTTTCCAAAAAATTGTCTGCTTTCAGCGGCAGCATCAAATTACATGTCGTTCCTTTTACTAAAATCCAGCAAATGATCCATGATCAGGTGCCGGAGAACTACACGATGACATCTACGAGAAGGATGATGCTGAAAATCGCTGATAAGATCCGTCAGCAAAATGAAGGCCTTGCACTTGTAACAGGTGAAAGCCTTGGACAGGTTGCCAGCCAGACACTCGAAAGTATGCAGGCGATCAATGACGTCACAAACACACCTGTGCTCAGACCGTTAATCGCGATGGATAAATTAGAGATCATCGATATTGCCCAAAAAATTGATACCCATGATATTTCAATTCTTCCGTACGAAGATTGCTGTACGATTTTTACACCGCCTGCACCTAAGACAAGGCCCAAAAAAGAAAAGGTACAGTATTACGAAAGCTTTGTTGATTTCGAAACGTTAATCGATGAAGCAGTCAGGGAAACAGAGACAATCACCCTTAATGCTGGAGCGGATTCCAGCGCTGAAGAAAGCTTTGAAGATCTTCTCTAAATAGGAACATTTACCAATGAAATTCCTTGCATGAAGCCATGTGTTTTCGCACAATCTATACTCAACAAGCAACGAGGAGGTGAAAACACATGGCAAACAACAGAAGTTCTAACCAACTAGTAGCTCCTGGAGCTCAACAAGCTATCGACCAAATGAAATACGAAATCGCTTCTGAATTCGGTGTTCAACTTGGTGCTGATGCAACTTCACGCGCTAACGGTTCTGTAGGTGGAGAAATCACTAAACGTTTAGTTCAAATGGCTGAACAACAAATCGGTGGTGGATTCCAAAAATAATTAAATACAATGGCTACAAGGAGCGGGGTGACTCGCTCCTTTTAAATTTGGCCGCGTTTTTGAATACCGCAGTTGATTTCTGTAGAAGACTTCACTTACGTCTAAGGCTGCATATTTTATGGTATACTGCTTTGGTTTCCCTAAAAACATTCTTATCGAATTAACCTACGATGTTTGGCCACTACCACGCAGGACCATTCGTCTTCCACTTCGAACAACTGAAGGATCCACTACGCGCTTGTTCTAGAAATTTTCCCCGTGCCTTTCTGCTGCAGCTAATTGATTTCCCTTACAGTAATTCAAATTCTCTCAGTAAAATGGAAAAGTCATAATTTATTAAATTCTTATTTAAATGAATAATTTAAAAAATTTAAAAAATTTAGTATAATGGAAGTGGAGTCACAAACAAGGGGGAATTCGGATGAACAGACAAGAGCTGATCGCACCAGAAAGGTACAACTTGGTTGAGGAAGTGGAGAAGTTTACTGGCGATGAAAAGAAACTCGCGATTAAATGGGAAAATGAAGACGGTGACAAGAAAGAAATCACGTATACCAACCTGCTTAAAAATGCAAATAGAATTGGAAACGTTTTTTTGAAGTCCGGACTCGAAAAAGGCGATGTCATCCTCGTGATGGTACCAAGGTTAATCGAAGCGTACGGCGTGTATCTAGCTGCATTAAAATCAGGGATGGTCGTCATTCCAAGCTCAGAGATGCTGCGTACAAAAGACCTTGAATATCGAATTGATCATGGAGATGTAAAGGGGATCGTTGCATACTCTCCATTTATCGGGCAGTTTGAAAATGTCCGAGGGATGGACAAGCTTCAGAAGTTCGTCATCGGGGAAGAACAAGACGGATGGATCACCGTCGATGAAGAAATGAAGATAGTCCCTGATGAATTGGCTTTCGCTGATACGGCCAGGGATGACATGGCTTTCTTATCCTATACTTCCGGAACGACAGGAAATCCTAAAGGAGTAGTACATACGCACGGATGGGCATTTGCCCACCTGAGAACGGCTGCAGCGGGCTGGCTGGGAATTGAAGAAGGGGATACTGTCTGGGCGACGGCTGGTCCCGGCTGGCAAAAATGGATCTGGAGTCCGTTCATGTCAGTGCTCGGATCAGGAGCCACCGGTCTTGTTTATCAAGGGAAGTTCGAGCCGAATAAATATTTGCAATTACTTCAGGACAACGGTGTGAACGTCCTTTGCTGTACACCTACTGAATACAGGCTGATGGCCAAAGTTGATGACCTCGGCACGTATGACTTGAGTGCCTTGCATAGTGCCGTCTCAGCAGGTGAGCCATTGAACCGGGAAGTCATCGATTTGTTCAAAAAGCATCATGGGATCGAAGTGCGTGACGGATACGGCCAAACTGAAAATACTCTGCTCGTCGGAATCATGAAAGGAATGGAACTGAAGCCAGGTTCCATGGGCAAGCCTACTCCCGGTAACAGGGTGGAAGTAATCAGTGATGAGGGCATGCCTTGTGAAGCAGGTGAAGTCGGCGATATCGCCGTTCATGTCGATACTCCTGCACTATTCAAAAACTATTATAAAGACCCGGAAAGAACGGCGATGCAATTCAGGGGTGACTACTATATCACCGGTGACAAAGCGAAAAAGGATGAAGAAGGCTATTTCTGGTTCGAGGGAAGAGGAGACGATATCATCATTTCCTCCGGCTACACAATCGGGCCGTTTGAAGTGGAAGATGCACTGGTGAAACATCCTTCCGTCCAGGAATGTGCGGTAGTGGGAAGCCCGGATGAAGTCCGCGGATTGATCGTTAAAGCTTTCGTTGTATTAAGGGAGGATGTAGACCAGCTCGATCCCGATATCATTCCTCAGCTGCAGGACCATGTGAAGCAGCTGACTGCACCATACAAATACCCGCGTAAAATAGAATTCGTATCTGAACTGCCGAAAACGACATCAGGTAAAATCAGAAGGATTGAACTGCGTCAGAAAGAAATGGATTCAGTTAAGAACTAGAGTTGTAAGTGTGAGACAGGGAACCTGATTGATTGGGTTCCCTGTTTTTTTAGTGTTACAGCATGCTTATTTATCTTGTAAAGAATATCGGTGTTTTAAAAGTTTCCAACGTTGAGCGGAGTGCAAAGCGAAGACTCCTGCCAAAGTAATGTCCTGGAAGAGAGCAAATATGATGAGGAGGCTCACGGTCAGACTTCGGAAAGCGAAGTCTTGTACGGAAATCAGAAACATCCAAATACATTCCACTTCCCGATTCCTCCTGTATTATGGTACATTTGATACAGCATTTTCTAAGAAGAAAGGAAGCTTCCAAGATGGGTACTTTATGGACAAACGGAAAGATTTATACAATGCAGTCTGAAGGTCATGAGGTTGAAGCGGTATTTACAGAGAATGGTTTCATCAGGGCACTGGGCACCGAGGAAGACCTCCGTCAAAAATATAATATAGAAGAAACCGTCGATTTACAAAACGGGGTCATGTTCCCCGGATTTGTGGACAGCCACATGCATCTGATCGGTCACGGGGAAACATTGCTCCGACTCGATTTATCTCAGATGACAAGTAAGGAAGAGGTACTGAATGCCGTTGCTTCTAAAGCTGATAAGCTTCCTGAAGGGCAGTGGATTTTTGGTGAAGGATGGAACGAAAATCTATGGGAAGATAGAGATGTCATTACAAAGAAGGAATTAGATGCCGCAGTTCCACATCATCCTGTTCTATTAAAGCGGATTTGCCGACATGCGATGGTTGTGAATTCCCTTGCATTCAAACAGGCAAATATAAGTGAAAGCACACCAAGTCCTGCGGGAGGATTAATAGAAAAAGATGAAAGCGGAATGCTGAACGGACTCTTAAAGGATAAAGCACAGGATCTAATGGTGGATGCTTTGCCGCCCATTTCCTCTCACTATTTGGAAGAAGCCCTGTCAAAAGGAATTGAAAGCTGCTGGGAAAACGGATTGGTCGGCGGTCACACCGAAGACTTAAGCTACTACGGCAATTTCAATAAAACATACAGTGCTTTCAAACAAACGATTAACGGTCATAATAAGAAATTCAGGGCGCATCTCCTCGTTCATCATGAGGTCATTCATGATTGGAATGACGAAGGACATCATTTTCTTGGGGGAAATGACTTTATCGAGTTCGGGGCAATGAAGATCTTTGCTGACGGCGCATTAGGTGGAAGAACGGCTTTGCTGAGCTATCCATACGCCGATGATCCCAGCACGGTTGGTGTCAGCATCCATGCTCAGGAAAGTCTGCTCAAACTTGTAGAGAAAGCCAGAAGTCTGGAATTACCGATTGCTGTACATACGATCGGGGATAAAGCCTTTGAGAATGTGGTGAATGCCATCAAGGCGCACCCCTCGGTAAAATCAAGACGCGACCGCTTGATTCATGCACAGATACTTCGGGAAGAGTTAATAGAAGAAATTAAAGACCTTCCGTTGATTTTAGATATTCAGCCGCGTTTTGTCGCTTCTGATTTTCCTTGGGTGATCGATCGCCTTGGTGAAGAGAACATGAAGTATAATTATGCATGGAAGACTTTACTTGACAGGGGTATTCCGTGTGCAGGGGGATCTGACGCCCCGATTGAGCCGATTAACCCTTTATGGGGGATTCATGCTGCGGTTACACGGACCAATCCATTGGATCCCCGCAAGCAAGTGCATATACCTGAAGAGAAACTTTCAATGTATGATGCGATTTCCCTTTTTACGAAAGGGAGTGCGTATGCCTGTCATCATGAGGATGACCGCGGTGTCATCAAAGAAGGGTTCACGGCAGATTTCACTGTGCTCGATAAAGACCCCTTCGAAGCAGAACCTGATGAACTGCTGGAGAAAATCGTTTCCATGACCATCGTGGACGAGTCGATCGTGTATAAGAAAAAATAAAATCATTGCCCTCAAAACTTTTCGCGGATATAATGAAGTTATTTCGAAAACGGAAATAGTTTTGGGGGTGTTTTTTTGAAGCAAAATGAACAGACAGGAATTTTTTACACAGCTTTTTCCTATTTTTTATGGGGAATACTCCCGATATACTGGAAATGGTTGAATCATGTGGCCGCAGATGAAATATTAGCAAATCGAGTTTTTTGGTCTTTCTGGTTTATGCTGCTATTCTTATTTTTCACGAAACGATGGAAGGCTTTCACTTCTTACATCAAGTCCTCACTGACGAAGAAAAAACAGCTGGCCGCTTTATTACTTGCTTCGTTATTGATCAGTGCCAATTGGTTCATCTATATTTGGGCGGTGAACACCAATCAAATGGTGGAAGCCAGCCTTGGGTACTATATCAATCCCCTTGTAAGCGTGCTGTTAGGGGTATTTATTTTAAAAGAAAGCTTGTCTAAAGCTCAAATCGTTTCTTTTATTCTCGCTGCTGCAGGTGTGCTGATTCTGACATTTTCATACGGTGAGTTCCCGTGGATTGCAATGGGTCTTGCTTTTTCTTTCGGATTATATGGTCTTGCCAAAAAGCTGATTAAAGTTGATTCAGCAATCGGTTTGACGCTTGAGACGATGACAATCGCACCGATTTCTTTGATCTACATGGGATATATGTTTACAACAGGTTCATCTTCGATTTTCACCGTATCTTTGGGGACAGATCTTCTATTGATGGGGGCGGGCGCAGTCACAGCCATTCCGCTGCTGTTCTTCTCAAAAGGTGCACAGCAGATCCCTCTTTACATGGTCGGTTTTCTGCAATATGTTTCGCCGACGATCACATTGATCCTCGGTGTCATGGTCTATGGAGAAACATTCTCGGGGACACATTTGATATCGTTTATCTTCATCTGGATTGCGCTGGTGATCTTTACGGCATCACGCATTCAGTTTGCCAGGAAACGAAGGAGAGAAGCAAAGTTGTCTGCATAACATTGAATAAAGCTCCGGTGCATCAAGCGCCGGAGCTTTTATGTTTGTCCAGCTCCGGCGGCTAGAGGCTCGAGACATAAGTCATGCCATCCAAAAAGGCAAAGACCGCCTTTGTGGCTGCCCTGTCTTATGCTTGTCGCCTCTGGGCGAGCCGCCTCCGCTTTTCTATTTGTCCAGCTCCGGCGGCTAGAGGTTCGAGGCATAAGTCATGCCATCCAAAAAGGCAAAGACCGCCTTTGTGGCTGCCCTGTCTTATGCTTGTCGCCTCTGGGCGAGCCGCCTCCGCTTATTTATTTCATAAGAACGACCGCTTCACTTTCTCCCAGAAAGAGTTGTCTTTCAGTTTTACGGTTTTGATGACTTTATCACTGAGCCGGGCTTCCACTTTCTCGACATGCTGTATGCTCAATGCCTCATTGTCCATCCCCATAGCAGGATAGTCATTTCCATCCTGGACGATTTTCAATTCGAGGCGGCGTTTGTCGCTCAAGATGAATGATGACCCAAGTGTGCGGTACCGGTTGTTATTAAGGGAAGCCATTTCACTGACTTGAAGACATGGAATCATCGGATCTACAACTGCCCCGTTAACGGATTTGTTATAGGCGGTGCTCCCCGTCGGAGTGGCGATGATCATACCGTCCCCCCTGAATGTTTCAAAGTGAATATCATCAATAAAGACATCCATCACGAACGTCTTGATGATTCCTGATCGGATGCTGAATTCATTCAGGCATTGGAAAGATGTCTGCTCGTCCACAGTCAATTCAATGGTTGGATACTTTCTTACTTCGATTTGTTCTTTTGTCATCGCATCGATCATTTTTGACGTGTCGTCAATGTGGAAATCACAATACATGCTGAGAGTTCCCCCAGTTGAAATACCTGCATAAAGGCAATCTTGTCTGAATCCTGTCTTGCGGACCGCCTGTAGGAATGTGCCGTCACCGCCTACACTTACGATAATGTTTGCTTCCTTTGGTGAATTTACAATGGAAAAGTCATAACGGTTTGCGAGATCATATAGTTTTTCAATCTTTGGCTGGATGGTTTCATCTTTTAATGCGTAAAAATAAATATTTCGACGATTATTCATACTATGTACCTCCCAAAA
>NZ_JABMCR010000131.1 GCF_013179555.1 Bacillus haikouensis | reverse complement strand
ACTGAACAACCCTCTCTCCCCCACAAATACAAAAACATCATCTAAATACCCTCACCCCAAACCAACTCCCCCCAGTCACTCTCTTCCTCCTCACCAACCCTTCCTCCTCCATCCACGTCAACACATCCATCATCACCGCAAACCCCTCACCCTTCATTAAAAACATCCCCTGCTCACAGCACGCCCGCCAAATCTCCCCGTAGCTCAAGAACCCCAGCCCGTCCTCCCTCACATCCGCTGAGCCCATTAAGTCGATCACCAAACGATGCATCTTCCTGCTCTCCTCTATAAAATGAGCCTTCCCCTCAACCGCATACGTTGTCATAAACACCGCCATCACCCCTACTCGTTTTTTAACTGACCATTCTAACCGGGACAAGGTACCTGTCCCCCCGTCCCGCTTCATTTAAACCGTCCGCATTCTTTCTTGAATTTGAGTTTTACGGTTCCGACCGGGCCGTTTCGGTTTTTTGCAATTTTTACTTCTACTTCATTTGCCGCTTCAGAGCCGCTGTTGTAGTATTCATCGCGATAGAGGAAGAGGACGATATCCGCGTCCTGTTCGATGTTGCCGGAGTCGCGGAGGTCAGAGAGCCTCGGGCGTTTATCATCTCTCGATTCCACACCCCGCGAAAGCTGGGACAGCAGGATAATCGGGATCCCGAATTCCTTGGCCATGCTCTTCAGCTGCTTCGTGATATGTCCGATCATCAAGTCATGGCGGTCGAACTGTTCCTTCACTGTGATCAGCTGCAGGTAATCAATCACGACCAGGAACGGTTCGGTGGGATGCTCGCGCTTAAGATTCATGATCCGCTTCCTGATCTCCATCAGCGTGATCAGCCCGTTTTCCGAGAGTTGAAGATTCGCTTTATAGACTGAGTTCAACGCCTCCTGCATCCTCGGCATTTCCTCCTTCGATAAATATTTATACGGGTTATGCCATTTCATCATGTTGATGTCTGATAGATTGCAGAGCAGCCGCTGCATGATTTGTTTCGAGCTCATCTCGAGGGAAAAGAGGAGCGACACCCCCTCTTCACGCGTGCATTCCCATGCAAGCTGGATTGCGAGCGCCGTCTTCCCCATCGACGGCCGTGCCGCCAGAATGATGAGCTCGCCTTCCTTCCATCCGCCGGTCAATCCGTTCAGTGCAGGAAACCCTGTATTCACCCCCGGCATCCCGGTCTTCTCCTCATAAAGAGATTCATAGAGTTCGATGATGATGTTCTCTTTCGACTCTTCATCCTGCGAGAATTCGGTATGCATCTCGATGAGTGCTCTGTACAGGTCCTGGGCGGATTCCGGTGTATAATCGTTCAAAAAATGGTTGGCCGAATTGCGGATCAGGCCCAGTTCATAGTATTTCATTACGATCTTCTCGTAGTGGCCGAGATTCGCGACCGTCGGACAATTTGCCGCGAGCTCCAGGAGATAGGTGACTCCACCTGCATTCTCGATTTGATCCTTTAGCTCTTCGACAAGCGTTACCGGATTGATTTCGATCGTCTTCTTCTGCAGCTCTTTCATCGCTCCGAACACGATCTGGTTTCTCGTCTGGGTGAAGTGCTTCGGTTCAAGGCTCAGCTGGTGGATCATGTCCTGCTCCAGGAGAATCGCCCCGAGGATCATGCTCTCTGCTTCATGCAGCAGCCTTAGGACCGCTTCATCACTGCAAAGGTTTCTTGGGTCCGCCCCACCGTTCAATGTGTTCAACCCGTTCCACCCCCTCCTTCTCCCATTCCCCCAGCATGTCGAGCACCGTCGTTTCCTCCTCTGACAGAACATATAGCTGGGAGACACTCGGCACATATTTGTGCTGTCTGATATGGTCTTCCATCTGTCTTTTCACCAGGTTGAAATCACATTCCCGAAGCAGCCCGAACCACAGATTCATCGTGGTTTCCGGCAGCTTCTTTGTCGGATACGCCAAATGGAGATGTCTCATCAGCTCCATGAACTCATCATTTGTCATAGTCTTTTAAACTCTCCTTCAGCCGGCCAAGCATCTCATCCAGCTCGTCCATCCTCTTCCGCGGCGACTCCCGTCTCTCAAGTGCCTTCAGCAAATACTTCGGACTGTGAATCGTCGCGTTCGGCTCATGCACCTTGATTTTTTCAAACTGCTCATCCATGAACGTCTTCAGCTCGTCCACAGACATTTCATGCAGACTGATCTTCTCAAGTGCCATCTGATCAACCGGTGACAGCGAATAACTTCCGCCCCTCCTCACCAGGAAGTGCTCCGTGATCAGCGTCAATTTATCTGCCATAGTATTCGTTAGGGTGGTGAGTGTTCTTTTCTTTTCGTTCTCTACATTCTTTACATTCTTTACATTCTTATTTCTGTTACCGTTGCTGTTCCGCTCGTCCTTTATTGCTGATTCACGTCGCGAGGGCAAAATGATGCCGGCATCCCCCTTGTGCCGGTTTGTAACGGTCATATCCTCTTCATTTGCCGTAATATCCACAGTCTGCGGATCCTTTACAGGGTCTCTTGCCTCCCTCACCGAGAACAGATACCCGCTCCTGAATTTCTCCGCCGTAAGCAGCCCTTCTTTCTCCAGCCGCTTGATCGACCGCTGAACTCTCGACGAACTAAACCTCTCCTTCTTCTTCCCATTATAGAACCAAAGCTTGTCCTGAAGCTCACCGATCGACAGCACAAACTGCCCCTTCTTCAGCACCCGGTCACCCGCCACAACGCCATCTTTGACTACCGCATGATTCAATATCCACAAATAAATCCGTACATCCTCCGGGTGACAAAACACCCTCGACTCCAAAATCCCTCTTTCAAACTTCGTCCACCCAATCAATGCCATTCCAAATCACTCCTTTTTTCTTATTCACTTTCTATATAGTGATTTAATTGTGAAAAGGATACCTTGGATCAAAACTTTTTAAAAAAAATTCATTCAAACCATTTAAAGGCAGGCAGGTGTTTATTGACGGACGTGCTTTCCCTTTATTTGCTATTCTGTTTGGATATGGGCTCCATCAAGTATTGAAGGGCCAAGAAAGAAAAGGGAACAGCTGGAAGGATACGAAAAAAATCTTTAGACGCAGAGGAGTATGGATGTTAGTGATTGGTTTTTTCCATGCCACACTATTCTTCGCGGATATTATTGGAGTGTATGGTTTCATCGCTCTTCTTTTTGCCAGTTTATTTCTTCGGTTATCCAATCGAAATATGATCATAACCGCCGTGTTTTTTCTTGTGTTGGTGGCAATGTTCGCACCTTCTATGCCAAGAGGATTTGATGCATTAAGTATGGAAGCCGCTAATTCAGCTGCTATTGAAGATCCTATCGAGGCATCCATTACTAGAATGTTTGATTGGATGTTCTACACACCTGTTCTTAGTTATCAAGTCATACCCTGGGTCCTGATAGGTATTTTATTGGCACGTTTTCAGGTAATCGATCATCCGAAGAGCCATAATAAGGCACTTATTACGACTGCCATAATAGGACTTTTACTATCGACTGCTGGCGGGATCCCCATGGCCCTTATGTCATCTTTGTTCTGGACCAATTACAATGATGTTATGGAAGTAACGGCGAAATCACTTCATACAATCACAGGTTATGCAGGTGGAGTGGGATGGACAGCGCTGATTGGATTGCTGGCCATTAAGCTGGACGAGAAAAGTGGGAGATTTACAGAAGCGATTGCAGCGCTTGGACAACGTTCATTGAGTTTTTATCTATTTCAGTCGATTCTGTTTGTTTTCATGTTAGCTCCATATGCTGGTGGTCTTGGCGGGAATATCAGTCAACTAGGGAGTGATTTTATCGCGGTGTTCGTGTGGATTCTTTCAATAGCAGCTGCTAATTATTTGCACCAACGATCTATAAGAGGACCTTTTGAGACCTTTTTACGAAAGAGATCAGCAGTGTGAAGGATGGGGACGGATTTTGGAAGAAGAGAACCGTCCCCATGATGTAATGACTGAACATCAACCCAGCCACATTATGATAGTCAATGTAGAATACCTGAGGAATCCGGATACAACTTCCCCTACAATGGGGGTTGCTTTAGAAAGACCCTTGGCAAACGTCTACTACCCTTGTCTCATATATTCAAATAACACCATGTAAAATAATTAAAATTCCATGAAAAATAGACACTCCAAATAGTTGAAGTATCTATTTAATCGATTTCCCCTGAGACCTTACCTTTGCGGTTCTAATGGACAGCTTCACTCTTTCTGTTCACGCTATCTAAGCCTTCACTTCAGCACAATCCTCATACAACTCCACTGCTTCCTTCACAGAGTATTTCTCATGAACAATCGAATGAATGGCTCTCATCATCGCCAATGGTTGTTCCGATTGCCAGATATTCCGTCCCATATCAACGCCTGCCGCTCCCTGATCCATGGCATTATAGGTGATGTCCAATGCTTCCTTGATGGTGTCAAATTTCGGCCCGCCTGCAATGACAATCGGAACGGGACATTTGCTTGTCACCTGTTCGAAATTCTCACAGTAATAGGTTTTGACAATGTCTGCTCCCATTTCTGACAGCACCCTGGACGCCAAAGCTAAGTATCTTCCATCTCTCTTTTCGAGTTCTTTCCCGACGGCTGTTATGCCCAGGACAGGCAGTCCGTAGTCATGGGCATCCGTTACGGTTTGTGCAAGATTATTAACGGTTTTCGTTTCATTTTCCGAGCCGATGAAAACCGACACTCCCACTCCTATGACATTGTGACGAATCGCTTCTTTAACAGAAGTGACAATCGTTTCATTGGAAAGATCCTTTAATACAGTCGCTCCACCTGACACCCTCAGCACCATTGGCGTTTCAGTGTCTTCCGGGATACATGCAGCGAGTGTGCCCCGTGTTAAGTATAATGAATCTGTGTAAGGAAGCAGGTCCTTGACGGTTTCACCTGGCCTCTCAAGCCCATGAACAGGTCCGAGAAAATAGCCATGATCGATAGCGAGCATGACTGCCCTCTTATTCGGCAAAATTTTATTTAAACGGTTTTGAAATCCCCAACTCATGTAAAAACACTCCTTTAATTGATCTTTGGTTTATCGATAACGACAGAATCGTTTTCCCCGATATGGGGTGACTTGACGAAGACCGCCTTGAAATTCTGGCTGGATGTATTGATCAGATAGTGGGAATCGTGAGGTCTGCATTGAATCATGTCCCCGGGTTTTGCAGGAACACGATCGTCATTTATATAAAAATCGATTTCACCTTCTAAGATGTAAAAGATTTCTTCGCATGTGGTGTGATAATGATTGGGAAAGTCCTGACCTGGTTTTAATACAACTACCCCGATATCGACATTAGGACCTTTGGTCAGATATTTCGGTCCATTGTCTCCGAATCGATAGTCAAAGTCTGACTCGTTCACTTTCTTCATCTTTTCACCTCCTTTCAATGTGGTTGAAATCCAGGTGCTTTCCACATATGGGTGGTCACCTCTTCATCTGCGAGTTGAAGCTGCCGTACGTAGACTCTTCTCCACTTTTCATAGATTTCCAGATAGTTAGAGTGATTGGATTGGTCCGGTTCGTGCACCCGGTCCCACTTGACCACTTTCTCCACTGCTTCCTGAATGGTTGCATACAAGCCTGCCCCCACTCCTGCATAAAGTGCCGTTCCTAGTGCTGCTGATTCTTTGACCAGGGGCACCTTCACTTTCACCCCTAATACATCTGCAAGTGTCTGGCTCCACAATCTGCCCTTTGAGGCACCGCCGGTGAAAATCACTTCCTCTGGATAGGATGAAGTCACTTCTTCAATAAGCTTTAAGTTTCCTAGAGTAATAAGGGCAGCGTTCTCCTGCAGGGACTTAAACATTTCTTTCTTCCCTGTTATTTGCGGATCTAAAGTAAGGTTTATGAAGGAAGGCGCGGCATGTCTCCAGGAATAGTAATTCATAATATCTGAGAAAACCGGGATAATCCCGTTAGAACCGACCGGAACATCCTTTGCTGACTCCTCCAGCAATTCGTAAGGATCACGTCCACTCTCTTTTCCTTTCTTTACTTCTTCTTGGCAGAAGGCATCCCTGAACCACCTCATGACCAGGCCGGGGAAAAAAGCGATCGTTTCAATTTGCCACAGTTCAGGAACAGCATGGCAGTTCACCCGAATTCTCCCTTCCTTATCAAAGAAGGGCTTATTCGTGTTCACTTCCTGCTGCCAAAAGGAACCTCCCGATACCATCGTTTGTTGATCTCCAATGGCTCCGGCACCCACTGCAGCCATTTGGGCATCCCCGCCTCCTGACACTACTTTCGTTCCTTCTGCAAGTCCTGTCATGCCGGCAACCTCAGTTCCAATCTCCCCAATGACCGTTCCAGCTTCATTCACAGGGGGAAAGAAGGAATCCTTCAGTCCACATTCCTGCAGATAACCCGATGCCCACTTTCTTTTGTTCAGATCAAATATCCCTGTCGTGCATCCATTAGATGGATCGGCCTGCAGTGTGCCGGACAATTTATAAAGAATCCAGTCATTCAGCATCGTCATGATGGATACTTGTTCGTATACATCAGGAAGATTATTTTTCAGCCACAAAATTCTCGGTATCGCACCGAGAGCAAACGTCTGCCCTGACAGTTGATATAACGTTTCTTCCAGTTCCTCGCATGTCTGTTTTAAATACGACACTTCTTCTGAAGCCCTCGAATCGACATTCGCACATGCCCAAACTTCCTCACCACTGGAGTTATAGAGGACGATCCCTTCTCTCATGCTTGTCGCACTGATCCCTTTAATCTGCTTCGGATTCACACCAGTCTCTTTCAGCAAGTCTTTAATACAGCCGATAAGCAGTGACCAGTTCGCTTCATAATCAAACCCCATCGAACCCGGGTATCTTTCATCTGAAAGGTGAATCCATTCCTCCTGTGAGCAGCCAATTTGATTTCCGTCTGTATCGAACAAAACAGCACGGAGACTTCCTGTTCCTGCATCAAATGCCAGAATGTAATCCATTTCTTGTCTGTACCTCCATTTCCAATAATGATTTCGCTGTCTCTTCATCTGTAATCATGATGTGAACATACTCTCCCTTTAACGCACCGTAAATTGCTTCTACCTTCTTCTTACCGCCTGCAACTGCAATGACATTTTTGGCATTTTTCAATTTGGATAAAGGGGTCCCGATCAGCCTCTTATGATGAGGCAAATCAAGTATCCTTCCGTTTTTGTCGTAGAACTGGCCCAGAACATCGCCAACTGCCTGCTGCTGCTTAATAAAAGTAAGCTCATTGACGGTCATTTTTTCTTCTTGAATGATGGTGGCATCGGGATATACACCGCCGATACCGACTACGTTGAATTTAGAGAGACTGGCAAGATCGAGAATATCTTTAATGGAAGGTTCCAATAGAAAGCTGTCAGCCATTTCCTCTGTGGAAGCAAGAAAGGGGGCCGGTATTACATGGATTTCTTGAAAATTCTCCATGCCTCCATCCTGTGACCTCCGGCTTTGTAAATAGTAATTGACCCCTCCTGTCAGGGTGACTACGGAAATATTCCGGCTTGGTTCCATGGAAAGGAAGTCCACGGTTTTGCTGATTGCCCTCCCCCAGCCAAGTCCGATGATGTCATTCTCATGCAGCTTATTTTGTAAATATTGTGAAGCTGCCCTTGATAAAGAGCTGCTGATTTCTTTCTCTTTATGGGGGGATGGAATGATGAACGCATCCTTTACGGCAAAGACGCTCTTGAATTCCTCCTCAATCTCCAGGCAATTCCGGTCATGCCCTTTTATATGAAACTGTACGATCCCTTCTCCCCTTGCTTTCTCAAGGAGACGGACAACCTTTGCTCTTGAAATATCTAATAGATTGGCAATTTCATTTTGGGTCAGATTGTCTTTGTAATAGTACCAAGCGACCCTGATCATCATATTTTCTGCATAAATATCTTCACTCACTGTTCTCACCCTCTGTACAATTGTTCGTCAGCCATTTTTTTGTTCAGTCTTACGCAGAGTATATGGACCCCTTGAGAGTTTCAGAACAATAAAAAGAAAAAGTACCTTCAGGAAGAAAGTACTTGTAATATTTTTGAAAGCTACTGTGTAAATAAGTAAAAAGCTCCATAAATAAAATGAACAATATTTCATCGTGATTCTTTTTGTTCAAATGAAAGCGTTTACTAAAATCTGCAGGTGGTGAGAGTACATTGAAAGAAGGGGCCGCTCCTCTATTCCGAACCGTCAACATTCATAAATCATTTTCCGGAAACTCCGTATTGAAAGGTATTTCACTGGATTTACACGAGGGTGAAGTCCATGCACTGGTAGGGGGCAATGGGGCTGGGAAATCGACACTGATGAAAATCATTACAGGATTATATAAGCCAGATGCCGGCACATTGGAGGTATCAGGAGAAAAAGTCTCATTTTCCTCACCGGCAGATGCCCATACACAAGGTATTTACCTGGTTCCTCAGGAACCACTCATTTTCCCGAACATGAGCGTCCAGGAAAACATCCTTATCGGTCTCCCAGGTAAGAAGCAAACTCTTATTCCTAAAATCCAAACGATTATGAAGCAGCTCAATTGGAAAATAGATTTGCAAAGAAGTGCTGCATCCCTTTCGATAGCCGAACAGCAGCTTGTTGAAATTCTTAGGGGACTAACACGTGAAGCTAGAATGTTGATTTTGGATGAACCTACTTCCACATTAACCTTCGGAGAGATTGATTCACTTTTCCAAACGATCAAAACACTCACAAATGAAGGACTAGGCGTGTTCTATATTACTCATCGTTTCCCTGAAATCTTTATGCTTTCCAATACCGTATCCATCCTCCGCGATGGGCTGGTCTCAGCTCAAGGACCAACCGCTGCCTTTACGTATGAATCATTGCTCCAGGGACTGCTCCCTGCCAATACAAAAGACCTTGGTCAAGAGAGCACCTCATTTGATTTCACAGATTCAACCGTTGATGCACCCGCAGTTCTATCGGTTGAGAGCCTTTCTGGAAGCCGCTTTCAAAACATTTCATTCGAGTTAAAGAAAGGGGAAATCCTGGGCATTGCCGGTGTCGTCGGGGCAGGACGAACTGAATTGGCTGAAGCGGTCTTTGGACTTACCAAAATTAAAGCTGGAAACATCATTTTATGTGATGAAAGCATTAATCACTTGCCAATTAAGAAGCGGATCCATAAAGGTCTTGTGTATGTTCCAGAGGATCGGCAGCTTCACGGTGTCTTTTCCATTACCTCCATTCAAAGTAATGTATCTTCTACTCTGCTCCATCGCTGGAGAAATTTCTTTATACCCTTTCATCGGGAAAAAAGAACGGCTGCAACTTATATGAAAAATCTAAGAATCAAAGCAAACAATGAAAAGCAGCTCCTTAGTGATTTATCTGGAGGCAATCAGCAAAAAGTCGTGCTTTCTAAATACCTTGCAGCCCAACCGAAAGTGATGATCCTTGATGAACCAACGAGAGGAATTGATGCCAGTGCCAGGAACGATATCTATCGCATCATCAAAGACCTTAAAGCAACAGGTCTCGCAGTCATCCTGATTTCCTCTGATATAGAAGAGATTGAAAGGCTAAGCGACCGCGTTCTCGTGATGCATCAAGGTAAAACAGTGAATGTCTTGTCCAAAGAAGAAATCACCAAAGACGCCATTACATCCCTTTCCTTCGGTGCTAATAATGAGGTGGTGAAATAAATGATTCGGTTTCTTAAAACACGTGAATTATCCATTGTTCTGTTAATGGTTGCGTATATTCTCCTTGTCGGGGCATTCAATCAGGACTTTCTTGCCGGCGACTCCCTTTCCCTGCTTGTCAAAGCAAGCGTGATCCTGATCGTCATGGCCATTGGTCAATCCTTTGTCCTCCTCACTTCCAATATAGATGTTTCCGTCGGGTCGATTATGGGTTTGTCCGCTGCCGTTTGCGGGGTACTCTTGACTTCCGGGTATTCTCCTTGGCTTATGGTGCCTATCGTGATCCTCCTTGGTGCGGGAATTGGCTTTCTGAATGGGATCGGTGTTTCCTTCTTCCGGATTCCTTCTATAATTATGACCCTTGGCATGCTTGGCGTCGTGAGAGGAAGCATGCTCCTTTACACAAAAGGGATGTGGATCGAGGATATCCCGAATTACTTTAAGAAGCTGGCCTCCTTTAAAATGGCCGGCATCACGCTGCCTGTGTGGATTGCGATATTCCTTTTAGTCGCCACCCATTTTCTCTTAAAAAAGACGAGGATCGGTCAGTACTTCTATGCTGTCGGTGACAATGCGGAAGGGGCAAGGCTGGTTGGAATCCCTGTGCGGAAAATTACCTTGGCTGCGTTTATCGTGTCTGGAATGTCCGCTTCCATTGCAGGAATGTTCTTTGTCATGAACATAGGATTCGTTCCCAATCAAACCGGAAATGGAATGGAACTTCAGGTCATAGCAGCAGCCGTACTTGGAGGTGTCAGTCTTTCCGGTGGACTTGGAAGTATACTCGGTGCAGGGGTTGGCGCCATCTTCTTTACGATTATCAACAACTCATTGATTTTCTTGAAAGTACCGTCCTATTATAACTCTGCTATTTCCGGGCTGCTCTTGCTGGTGATCGTGGTGGGTGATTCGAAACTTCAAAAATACCTGAAAGAGAAAACATTTAAGCAGCGGGAAATGGAATTAATGAAGCTCCAATCCCGCCAAGGAGGTGTTGAAAGTGTTACAAAAAATTAAGCTCTTTCTGATCTGGGAAACCTTTCTTACATTCTTTTTCATCTTCATCCTGCTGGCATTCGGACTGATGATTCCCGGATTCTTAGATATGAGCAACCTGCTTTACAGCATCAATGATTTTGCCTATATCGCGCTGGCCGCTATTCCGATGACCTTTGTGATTATTACCGGCGGGATTGATGTATCAGTGGGATCAATTATGGGGCTGTCTTCCATTACACTTGGCGTGTTGTGGATGAATGGTATGGATATTTGGCTGGCTCTGATCGTGACGTTGCTTGTGTCCATGGCAGCAGGATTTGTGAACGGCATGATCGTAGCCGCCACCAGCGTTCAGCCCCTTGTCGTCACCCTTGGCGGAATGTTCTTATTCTCCGGTATTGCCCTGGTTCTTTCCGGAGGCTCAAGTGCATCCGGGTATGAAGGGATCAGCGGATTTCCCAATGCTTTCGTTGAACTGGCAAACGGTCAGCTCCTGGGAATACCGAACTCAATATGGATTCTGTTCTCGACCATGGTTATATTCGGTGCCCTTCTCCATCTAACTCGTTACGGCCGTAACGTCTTCTTAGTTGGAATTAATATAAAAGCTGCAAGATACAGTGGTATATCCACAAAATGGACCCTGATGAGCACCTATATGCTCTCAGGACTAGGAGGTGGAATCAGCGGAATCATCCTCACATCCTACTTCAGTTCAGCACGTTCCGATCTCGGAGCTGATGCCGTACTGCCGGTCATTACTGCGGTAGTACTCGGCGGGACCAGTATTTTCGGTGGAAAGGGAAGTATTTATGGTACAGCCATTGCAAGCTTGATCATCGGCGTCACGCAATACGGTCTGCAAATGGCCAGCATGACCAGTCAACAAACAAGCGTCGTCATCGGTCTCATGTTAATTTTCTCAGTTCTGTTCAGAAACTCAGATTGGCAAAATTTCAAAAGAATCTTTCAGCAAGTATCCAGTTTCAGTCATAAAAAAGGAGGAATTTAAAGTGAAACATCTAAAACCAATTGCTTTATTTCTGTGTATGCTACTGATTGCCGGATCCTTAATGGCTTGTGGGAACTCAGGTGAAAAAGCTTCGAATGAAGATGGCGGCAAAAAAGATGCAAAGCTTGCCTTCATCCCTAAACTAACAGGTGTCGGCTTCTTCACATCGGGTGGCCAGGGGGCGAAAGAAATGGCGGATTCCTTAGATGTAGAATTAAAGTATGACGGACCGTCTGAAG
>NZ_JABMCR010000130.1 GCF_013179555.1 Bacillus haikouensis | reverse complement strand
AGCACTACTTATTATTTTTGGAGCAGGCGTATGCGCAAACGTGAATTTAACAAAATCATTTGCCTATAATTCCGGATGGATCGTCATTACATTCGGTTGGGGACTTGGAGTTGCAATGAGCGTATATGCTGTCGGCCAATTCAGCGGGGCACATCTCAACCCGGCAGTGACATTGGGACTAGCTTTTAATGGTGACTTCCCATGGAGTCAGGTACCGCAGTATATCGCAGCCCAACTGCTTGGGGCGATCATCGGTGCTATTATAACCTATCTTCACTTTTTGCCGCACTGGCATGCCACGAAGGATCCCGGAGTTAAATTAGGTGTATTTGCCACCGGACCAGCAATTCCGCATGTTTTTTCAAATTTATTGAGTGAAATGATTGGAACTTTTGTATTAGTGGTAGGATTATTATCAATCGGAGCGAATTCATTTACAGATGGATTAAATCCTTTCATCGTTGGTTTTCTCATCATCGCGATCGGTATTTCCCTTGGCGGGACAACGGGTTATGCCATTAACCCTGCACGAGACCTGGGTCCGCGTATTGCGCACTTCCTGCTGCCGATACCTGGAAAAGGGCCATCAAATTGGGGCTATTCCTGGATTCCGGTGGTAGGTCCGGCATTGGGAGGCTCCTTTGGCGGGGTATTCTATAAAGCTGTATTTGTTGGACAAATCACAACAAGCTTCTGGATTGTGTTGGTAGTGACGTTGACTGTTTTGGGAGCAGCCTGCTTTAGCGATAAAAAATTAACCCTTTCACAAAAAGCGGATAAATTATCAACTGAAAACTAAGTTTATGGGAGGAATTATAATGGAGAAGTATATTTTATCATTAGACCAAGGTACAACAAGTTCAAGAGCCATCCTTTTTAATAAAAATGGAGAAATCGTCCACACAAGTCAAAAGGAATTCACACAGCATTTCCCTAAGCCGGGATGGGTGGAACATAATGCAAATGAAATCTGGGGCTCTATTTTATCGGTGATCGCAACCGTTTTATCAGAATCAAATGTGAAACCTGATCAAGTAGAAGGGATCGGTATCACAAACCAGCGTGAAACGACCGTTGTCTGGGATAAAGATACCGGAACTCCCATCTATCATGCTATCGTTTGGCAATCGAGACAGACTTCTGACATCTGTGAAGAATTGATTTCAAATGGACATAATGATACGTTCCGGGACAAGACCGGTTTACTGATCGATGCATACTTTTCGGGAACGAAAGTGAAGTGGATTCTTGATCATGTCGATGGAGCACGGGAAAAAGCTGAAAACGGTCAGCTTCTGTTCGGAACAATCGATACTTGGCTGATTTGGAAAATGTCCGGAGGAAAGGCCCATGTTACAGACTACTCGAATGCCTCAAGAACGTTGATGTACAATATACATAACTTGGAGTGGGATAAAGAACTTCTTGAAATTCTCAGAGTTCCCGTGTCTATGCTCCCGGAAGTCCGGCCATCCTCGGAGGTCTACGCGAAAACCGTACCTCATCATTTCTTTGGACAGGAGATTCCGATTGCAGGGGCAGCCGGAGATCAGCAGGCTGCTTTGTTCGGACAAGCATGCTTTGAAAAAGGGATGGGTAAAAACACGTATGGAACAGGCTGTTTCATGCTAATGAACACAGGGGATAAAGCAGTGAAATCCGACAATGGGCTGCTGACGACACTTGCTTGGGGGATTGACGGCAAAGTCGAATATGCATTGGAAGGAAGCATATTTGTAGCCGGATCTGCTATTCAGTGGCTGCGTGATGGACTTAGAATGCTGAAAGATGCCCAAGACAGTCAACGATATGCCGAAAAAGTGAAATCGGCCGATGGTGTATATGTAGTTCCGGCGTTTGTAGGACTCGGTACACCTTATTGGGACAGTGATGTAAGAGGTGCGGTATTCGGATTGACTCGGGGAACGTCAAAAGAGCATTTTGTACGTGCAACATTAGAGTCTTTAGCTTATCAGACGAAAGATGTGCTGACAGCGATGGAAGCAGATTCGGGAATTGCCTTGAAAAAACTCCGCGTTGACGGAGGGGTTGTAAAAAATGAATTCCTTATGCAGTTCCAGAGCGACCTGTTAAGTGTACCTGTTGAAAGGCCAGTCATCAACGAGACGACGGCACTTGGCGCTGCATATTTGGCTGGACTTGCTGTAGGGTATTGGAAGGACCGGGAAGAAATCTCCAAACAATGGAACAAAGACGATGAATTCCGACCGAAAATGTCCGAAGATGACCGGGAAGAACTATACAGCGGATGGAAAAAAGCCGTGAAAGCAGCGATGGCTTTCAAATAAAAAAACATTATGATATAATGGTAACAAGTTAATAAACCGGTAAGAGACCCAGAGAGACCAAACTGCATTATGGACCTGCATATCCATAATGATAGTTTTGGTCTCTTTTTTTATGGATATACACTTACTATGAAGAAATTTATAAACTGAAAAAGAATTCATAATCATATACAAACGATATATGGGAGGATTTACATTATGACGTTTTCAAGTACTTCAAGACAGGAAATAAAAAAACAATTAAGCTCACAGAACTATGACCTATTAGTCATCGGCGGGGGGATCACCGGTGCAGGAATTGCTCTTGACGCCTCCAAACGCGGCATGAAGGTGGCACTTGTCGAAATGCAGGATTTTGCTGCCGGAACATCCAGCCGATCCACGAAACTCGTACATGGAGGTCTGCGGTATTTAAAACAGTTTGAAGTGAGAATGGTTGCCGAAGTGGGGAAAGAACGTGAAATTGTCTACGAAAACGGTCCTCACGTAACCACTCCCGAATGGATGCTCCTCCCTTTACATAAAGGCGGGACATTCGGTAAATTCAGCACATCCATCGGATTGAAAGTGTACGATTATCTGGCAGGCGTCAAAAAAAGCGAAAGACGATCCATGCTTTCTGCAGCTGAGACCCTCTCAAAAGAGCCGCTTGTTAGAAAGGATGGATTGAAAGGCGGAGGTTATTATGTTGAATACCGGACGGATGATGCTCGTCTGACGATCGAAGTTATGAAAGAAGCGATCGCACACGGAGCTACAGCGATTAACTATACTAAATCACAACGATTCTTATATGAAAACAAAAAAACAGTCGGAATCGAAGCGGAAGACCTCCTTGATGGGGACACCATCCAAATCCGCGGTACAAAAATCATCAATGCAGCTGGGCCATGGGTCGATGAAGTCCGCGGAAAAGATTACAGTACTAATAATAAGCAGCTCCGCCTTACAAAAGGTGTGCACATCGTCTTAGATCAAAGTAAATTTCCTCTGCAGCAGGCTGTCTATTTTGACACGCAAGACGGGAGAATGGTGTTTGCGATTCCGCGAAATGGTAAAGCATACGTGGGGACGACTGATACTTTTTATGACAAAAACAAGGCCGACCCGCAAATGACGACAGAAGATAGAGACTACATCCTTAATGCGATTCATTATATGTTCCCGGACGTCAATGTTACAAAAGAGGATGTTGAATCAAGCTGGGCAGGAATACGCCCGCTCATTTATGAAAAAGGGAAGGATCCTTCCGAAATTTCCCGAAAAGATGAAATCTGGGAAGGAGAAAGCGGACTCATCACCATCGCGGGTGGAAAACTGACAGGATACCGTAAAATGGCAGAAACGGTGGTCAACCTCGTATCCACAAGGTTGAAAGAAGAAACGAAAAAGAAATTCCCTGCCTCTTCTACAAAGAACATGCCGATTTCCGGAGGTCATGTTGGGGGGGCGGGCAATCTCCCTGAGTTCATTGTACAAAAATCCAAAGAAGCCCTTCAATATGGTTTGACAGAAGATGAGGGGCGAAAACTTGCAAGTATGTACGGGTCCAACGTCGATCAGCTGTTTAAGCTGGCACATGCTTACATCGGCACCTCCGAAGAACGTCTCGTGCCTGTAACGATATATGCACAGCTCATCTATGCAATCCAGGAAGAAATGGCCGCCACTCCAGTTGATTTCTTCATCCGCAGGACAGGTGCTATGTTCTTTGATCGTAAATGGGTTGAGAAATGGCAGCAACCTGTAATAGACATCATGGCTAAACTGCTGCACTGGAACGCCGATCAAAAAAATAAACATACTTTGGAATTGAAAAAAGAATTAAAAAATGCTGTTGTACCGATAGATCAACAGTAATCATATAGAACCAGCCGGGCAATCCCTGCTGGTTTTTTAAGTGTATTTTTTTGTAATTTGTCTTCAAGTATTCCTCATGCTATTCGTACATTTGATATAATGGGAAAACAAGGAAAATTCTACTGGAGGTTCACATATGAACATTTACCGGACAATGAATCATGAAAAATCGCTGTATTGAATGAAGCTGTACAAAACGTGCATGTTGAATCTTATTCCGAATATTTTAAAGAATATCAAGACGATGAGATCGATAAATTCTATATGGTTACCATTAGGAAACCAAACCACATCATTCTGGTTTTGGAAGATAACGAGGAGACAATCGAATATTTGTGGGTGGAGATAAAAAATCACCCTGAGAATCCGTTTAAGAAAGCATATAGTGCTTTACTCTTTCATTAAAATATGTATCGAGCCCCATGTACGCGGAAGGGGCTGTGGCACGTATTTTATGGAAGGCATCTTCCGTGTATATGTTTTAAATGAGGTGGCGCAAAGTGAAGAAGTTAAACAACATAACAAAGGTTATATTCATGGTAATTGCATGCTCGATGATCAGTATATTTCTGGTGAATTACATGGAAAAACGACACCTCCTTACAACAAAAGAAAATTTGACATCTCACTTAGAAGAGTTCAAGACGAATGATCAAAATAAAGTGAATGTTGTTCTAAAAAAGAAAATCGGAGATCAATATGTTCTCATGTATACTTCAAATGGAACGGGCGATAAAGTTGGTCTTGCTTATTATATAAAAACAGATTTGTTCCCACTTTATGAAATGATAAGAGACGAGGAAGCAAGACATGCTTCACTTGGCTCAAGTTTTTTGAATAACGAACAATTCATCGTCTACGGAAACGCAGCGGTAAATGGAGCAGATTACTTTCAATATCGTGGCTATATAGACTTTAAGGAAGTACCCTTGGGGACTGGTCGTTACTTTTTACATGTGGAATCATATGATGGGCAGCTTGGTGTTCCGTTAGTAACATTTTATAATAGTGAAGGAGAGATGCTTGCAACTGCCCCTGCTAAATAAGCTCTTTCAAGTTATGCTTAAAATTATATAAATATATGAATTCATGCGGAAACCACCATACACTTTTGTACATTTAAGCAGAGAAGCATTAAGGGCATAATAATGCATTTGATAAATGTGAAAGTATTACGTAGACTTGTAAATGAGATTGACACCATATCCTCGACTTTGACGGCTTCAATGGGATGAAGCCGTCTTTTTTCTATGTGTTTATTATCATTTACTATATTATAAGAATGTGAACGGGGGTTTGCTAAATGGATAATAAAATAGCCATCGTTACTGGTGCCAACAGCGGATTTGGTTTACTTAGTTCAATCGAGCTTGCCTGCATGGGCTATCATGTCCTTGCAACGATGCGTGACTTAAAGAAAGCTGAAGAACTATTGAAATTGGCTAAATTACGAAAAGCAGAGCAACAAATTACGATTATGCCGTTAGATGTAACTTCGGAAACTTCCATTCACGAATTCTATAATGGACTCACGAAGTATTCGTCAATTGATTTGCTTCTGAACAATGCAGGCTACGCACTCGGCGGTTTTGCTGAAGAGGTAAGCATGGCAGAATACAGAGAACAATTTGAAACGAATGTCTTCGGAGTGATGGCTGTCACTCAAGCTGTGTTACCTTTCATGAGGAAGCAGGGGTACGGGAAAATTCTCAATATGAGCAGTATCAGTGGACGGCTCGGGTTTCCTGGATTGAGCCCCTATGTGTCATCTAAACATGCACTGGAAGGGTATAGCGAAAGTCTTCGGCTTGAGCTTAAACCATTTGGAATCGAGGTTATTCTGATTGAACCCGGATCTTATCAAACAAATATCTGGGCATCAGGCAAGAAAATAGCCGCACGGTCTCTTGATAAAGATTCACCATATTATACATACTGGAAAAGAATCGAAACAGAAATGGATAAGGGACGGGATCGATTTGGTGACCCTGCTGAAATAGCAGCTCTTGTTTGTAAAATCGCTGCAGGTAAAAAAACTGCATTCAGAATACCTGCAGGCAAAAGAACCAGGGGCACTATCTTTTTGAAAAGTATTCTCCCATGGAGAAAGATTGAAAAAATAATTATAAAAAGACTCAACATGTAGACTTCCCTATTACCTCTGTCATCATAATAATCTAAAAATGACATGAGGATGGCACGATTTTGATATTTCATTTTCTGTAGTTACACATGAGTTTTCTGAAATATAGAAATTCGTTCCAGCAGAAGGAGAAATCTGTAAATAAAACGAATAGTCTTAATGAGAAAAATCTTTCCTTTTAAAAAAAGAAGGGGTGATTTTTCGTATATCTTTTTAAAAAACAAATAACAACTTATGACCATACAGGGAAGGGTGATATGGAACTTTATGAAATGGAAAGGTGCTTCTGCTCTATGCATTCACAACAAACGTTTACTGATGGTTTACCAAGGGAAACAAGATGAAGAGAAGCGCTGGTCTGTACCTTCAGGAGGATTGGAACCGAATGAAACCATTCAAGAATGCTGCAAAAGAGAAGTGTGGGAAGAAACCGGATACAGAGTAGAAGTGGGGAGACATATCTATACTAAAAGGGGAGCAGAAGATAATATATCTACAGAAATTCTTTATTTTGAAACATCTGTAATGGGCGGTGAAGCAACAATCCAAGATCCGGATGCATGTATCCATGGTATAGAGTGGGTTTCAATTGAAGAGTTACAAAATCTCCCACTATCGTATCCGGAAGACATCAGTATTCTGGAATCTTATAAAGAATAAGCTCTCTATCCATACACAGAAGTGATACTTTTAAAAACATTCTATATAATTGTAAAGTACGATTAAGTGAAGGAGAGGTTATAATGGTTAAAAGAACAGGAGAAGTGGTGATGGGAATCATCGGAATCGTTTTATCCGCATTGTTTTCCATCATAGGGATTGCAGCGAATATGAGTATGAGTGATCCCGCAATAATGGATGAAATGCAGCAAATGATGGAAAGTGATCCCGCTATGACAACTCAGGATACATCCTTTATACTTGATATGGCGGAAACAATGGGCTGGTACTTGATTGTAATCGGCATCATCGCTTCCATTTTCGGACTGATTGCCGTTCTTGCAATCGTAAAAAACAGGAAGCCTGTCCTTTCTGGAATTATGTTTATCATCGCAGCACTTGTGATTGGTGTCGGTACAATCGGGTTCGGTTTCATTCCCGGATTATTATTTTTAATCTCGGGAATCATGGCATTTGTCCGCAAACCAAAACCGAGCGAAACCGTTTACTAAAAGCCGGGAAATGCTGAATGGAAAAAGCTTAGAGTTCCTCTAAGCTTTTTGTCTTTTCCGTAAATATGGATGAAGGTTTTATACTAAAAATATTCTTATTGGCATATGCTGGTTTAAGGGGATAAAATCCCTTAAGATTTACACCTTGATTTTAATCCTCTTCTATACTATCTTAAAAGTAGAGCATAACTAATAACAAAGAGACACCGGTTGCAGCCGATGTCTCTTGCCACACAGCAACTGCTAGGAAAGCAGTGGCCCAATAAAGAAAGGAAATAACTCTGCCCTTCCAAGTTTAGGCGCTTAAAGAGGGTGGGGTTATTTCTTATTGTCATTCGAAATAACAATGGCAATGATGGAGACGATCAAAGAGCTAAATGTTATCATTAGCGTCAAAGCCTCATACGTTGTCACTATAGGCACCACCTCCTTTACCCAGGAAGTGGCCACTCCCACCCAACATCTGCTGTGTATCCAAATTATATCATATCCAGGTCCAACACTTTATAGGCAAGAGGTAGGAAAAGCACCACCCTTACAAAAAAAGAGTCGGGTGTGTATTTTTACGATTTCTTTTCCGGTTTAGATGATTTCACTGCGAGAAGAAAATATGTTAGCATGAATATGCTCATTTAAAACGATTACATAAAAAAGGAATTATCAAGGAGGAACAGAGAATGCAGCAGCGATTAGATACACTTAAACAATGGTTGAAAGAAGAAAATATTGAAGCAGCGTTTATCAATTCAACTGAAAACGTGTTCTATTTAACTAATTTCCTAACAGACCCTCACGAACGTCTAATGGGTTTATTCGTTTTCCCGGATGCGGAGCCATTTGTGGTCCTCCCAGGTATGGAAGCACGACAAGTAAAGGACGCAGGGTGGAAAGATGAAGTGATCGGCTATTCCGACCATGAGGACCCATGGGCATTTATTAAACAAGCAATCAAAAAACGCGGAGTGGCTGGAAATAAAGTTGCGTTTGAAAAAGAGGTCCTGACATATGGACGCAGTGAAGCATTCATATCCATTTTTGACAATGCAGTTGTCGTAAATGCGGAAGACAAATTAAACGAGATGCGATTGGTCAAAGACGGTAAAGAAATTGAAATCATGCGCCGTGCTGCTCATATGGCGGACTTCGGAGTAGAGGTGGGTGTTCATGCACTTCAAGAAGGCGTTACAGAAATGGAAGTCCTTGCGAAGATAGAATACGAACTGAAGAAAAAAGGAATCAGGGAAATGTCCTTCTCTACAATGGTATTGTTCGGGGAAAAGGCAGGGGACCCTCACGGTAACCCGGGTGACAGAAAGCTGAAAGCGGGGGATTTTGTCCTTTTTGATCTTGGAGTTGTTCTTGAGGGCTATACTTCAGATATCACTCGTACTTTTGCTTATAAATCTGTTACTGATAAGCAAAGAGAAATATACGAGACAGTTCTCAAAGCTGAATTGGCATCACTTGAAGCGAGCAAGCCCGGTACCCGTATCGGAGACTTGGATCAAATCTCCCGTGATATCATCACGGAAGCAGGTTACGGCGATCATTTCCCTCACCGTATCGGTCATGGACTGGGGATAAATGTCCATGAATTCCCTTCCATGAGCCACTTGAATGACGGCATCCTGAAAAAGGGTATGACCTATACAATCGAGCCGGGCATTTATGTCCCTGAAATTGGAGGAGTCAGAATAGAAGATGATGTCCTCATTACAGAAGATGGTTACGAAACCCTGACCAAATATCCGAAAGAACTTCATATAATCGAGTAGAATGAGGAGAGCTGATGAATAATCAGCTCTTTAAAATTTCAGGCTGACCACAGTAATTATGAGGGAGTTTAATTTAGCAAAGAAATGAAACTTTCATGTACTCCTATTCGTATATATGTACAGTAATAAATAAAGGAGAGTGAACATGAAAAAAATTATCATATTACTATTATCACTATTCCTGATTTCCGGCTGCGGAATATTAGAAGAAGCAAATAACAGTTTAACCTATGTTGAAGAAATGACGGATTACTTAAACGAAGCTGAACAGTTTGCAAATGAATTTCCTGCATTAGTCGAGGATGCAGCGGCAGACTCTTCTGCCATCCCTCAATTGGAAGACCGATTGAATGTGATGAAATCGGAAATTGAAGAAATAAACGAGCTGACACCTCCATCACTTGCTGAAGATCTTCATACAAAGGTAGAGAATTATAACGATAAAGCACTGAACGGAATTGAGCAGGTACAGGCACAAATCGATAAAGGGGAAATCCAATTGAATGAGCTTCAAAACCTGGAGATTGTTCAAACATTTAATCAGCTTCAGCAAATCAAGGGGAATCTCGAAAACTTAGGTCAATAATCGTTAAGAAGTGTTTCAGATATGATTTTCTTATCTGCAGCACTTCTTCTTTTATAGAACCTATTAATTCTTACCCTGATTATAACGAACTCAGCGAAAATGTTCCCTTTTCCGCTATGGATACGGATCAATTATTAGAACAACAGTTCGGGAAATAGTGGTATAATTGAAGACATAATAAAACAGACAGGAGATATTCGATGAAAGTTGTTATAGCCGAAAAACCTGATCAAGGGGCCACTTTAGCAAAACCATTTCCTCATCGAAAGAAACAAGGTTACATTGAAATTCAACCGAACGAAATTTTTCCCAAAGGGGCATACGTAACTTGGGCAGTCGGACATCTGTTTGGTTTGCAGGCTCCTGAAAAGTATGATGGCAAATGGAAGAAATGGTCGATAGACGACCTTCCTATTATTCCTTCCAGGTTTCAGTATGAACTATCAAGGGCGAAGGCAAAGCAGTTTTCGGTCATCAAACAGCTGCTTCATAACAAAGGAGTAACGGAAATCATACATGCGGGTGATGCGGGGCGTGAAGGGGAATTGATCATCCGAAACATCATTTCTATGGTTCGAGTTCAAAAGCCGATGAAAAGACTATGGATTTCTTCCCTGACAGAAAAAGCGATTGTCAATGGATTTCAAACTTTGCGGGAAGAAGGCGAACTGCGCAACCTTTATTATGAAGCCTATGCACGTTCCTGCGCCGATTGGCTGGTTGGTATGAATGCATCAAGAGCCTACAGTATTCTATTGAAAAAGCAGGGCATGTCGGATGTATTTTCTGCTGGGCGGGTGCAGACCCCCACACTTGCTCTGATCGTCAAAAGAGATGAAGAAATTCAGCGGTTCAAGAGCGAGCCATTCTGGGAAGTGAAAGCCGAATTTCAAATAGATAAACATACATACGAAGGAACGTGGCAAAAAGATGGTGAAAGCCGTATTACTGAGGTAGATCTCGCTAGGAAAATCGCTTTATTCTGCGAAAACAAACGTGCACAAATCAAAGAGGCGAAATCCGAAAAAAAGGAATATGCTCCTCCATTGTTGTTTAATCTGTCCTCCTTGCAGGCGACAATTAATAAAATGTTTAAATTCTCACCTAAGAAGACGCTGGATGTATTGCAGAAGCTATACCAGAAGGGAATTGTGTCGTATCCCCGTTCTGATTCACAATACGTGACAAAAGGGGAGGCTGAAACATTCCCCGGTATTTTGGATAAAATAAAGGAATTTGCTCCTTACAACAAATGGATACCGGTCCCTAACGAAAGTTTGATGAATAATAAACGATATGTAAATGATGCTAAAGTATCGGATCACTATGCGATCATTCCCACGGAGCAAGTGACCGATCCAGACTCTTTGTCACAGGACGAGAAAAAAATTTACGACGTTATCATGAAGAGATTTATAGCAGCCCATCACGATAAGGCAATCTTAAACTATACAACGATCACCACCCAGGTGGATGGGCGAGCAGAATTTGTATCAAAAGGGAAACAGATTCTGCAGGAAGGCTGGAGAAAAATTATCGTAGAGAATGAAAAAGAAAACGAGCCTCTTCTCCCTCCAGTTAAGGAGAATGATGAAGGCATGGTAAAAAAAGTGCATGTCAAGGAAGGAAAGACGCAGCCTCCGAAGAGATATACTGAAGGACAATTAATCACCTTGATGAAAACCGCAGGAAAATTCATTGATAATGATGAACTCGAGAAAGTCCTTAAAAAAACGGAAGGACTCGGCACAGAGGCAACAAGGGCGGGAATCATTACGATGCTTAAAGACCGTAATTATATAGATATTCAGAAGAATATCGTTTTTCCAACAGATAAAGCAAAGGTTCTCATACGTGCAATTGGAGAAAATGTACTCGCTTCAGCAGAAATGACTGCAAAGTGGGAGCAGCGACTTCAGCAAATCGGAAAAGGTGAAGCATCTGCTCCCGAGTTCATGGAACAAGTAAAGAAATTAAGTCATTCACTTATTCAAAATGCATTGCGAGAAGCCGAATCCTGGGATTTTACCGATCTTGATACTGCAACCATCCAGCGTACACCAGTTAAAAAAGGAAAACGCAGCAGCAA